>NZ_JBKQWU010000022.1:0-58640 GCF_047275745.1 Amaricoccus sp. W119
TCGCGCGACGCCTTCGCCAGCTTGCCGGCGTAGGACAGCGCCGAAAGCATGTTGACGTGGTTGGCCTTGCCGGTCCCGGCGATGTCGAAGGCGGTTCCGTGATCGACCGAGGACCGGTCGATCGGCAGGCCGAGCGACACGTTGACCGCGGTATCGAAGGCGACGAGCTTGATCGGGATATGGCCCTGATCGTGATACTGCGCCACCACGAGGTCGAAGGCGCCGTTGTAGGCGCGATGATAGACCGTATCCGCCGAGATCGGGCCGACGACGTTGATCCCCTCGGCGCGGGCGGCGGCGACCGCCGGGGCGAGGTGCTCCTCGTCCTCGGTCCCGAACAGGCCGTTCTCGCCGCAGTGCGGATTGATGCCCGCGACGGCGATCCGGGGCGATTCGATGCCCATGCGGCGGAAATGCCGGTGGCCGGTGCGGATCGTCTCGAGCACCCGCTCGGGCTTCGCGCGCTCGATCGCATCGCGCAGCGAGACATGGGTCGAGACGTGGATGACATTGAGCCGCTCGGAGGCGAGCAGCATCCAGGACGCCTTCTGTCCCGTGAGATGGGCGAGCAGACCGGTGTGGCCGTCATAGTGATGGCCGGCGGAATTGAGCGCCTCCTTGTTGATCGGCGCGGTGACGATCCCGGCCGCCTTTCCGGCCTGGGCCCATTCGACGGCTTCGCGGATATACTGGAAGACGGCCTCGCCGCAGCGCGGGCTCAGGACGCCGAAACGGTCCGGCAATCCGTCGATCGGCACGTCGATGACGGCGATCCCGTCGCCCTCGCCGGGTGCGACCAGCGGGATGTCGAGGCCGCTGGCGGCCAGTGCCCGGCCGAGCACGGCGCGGTCCCCGACCACGGCGAAATCGCGCCGCTCCGCCGGGTCGAGCGTGGCGAGTGCCTTCACCGTCACCTCTGGCCCGACGCCCGAAGGGTCACCCATTGTGATGACGATCGGGCTGTTGTTCGAAGCGGTCATGCGGTCCTCCTGGCGAGCGCGATTCGCGTTTGTAAAGTCAGAAACCTTCGGTGGCGTCTGGAGAAATCCGATTTGAGATCAATCGATTGGTTGCCAGAACGTCTCGGAAGGTGCGACGATTTTCCCTTTCACAATTGACAGGTTTACCTGTAAGCTCAGCCAAAAGCAACGCGGAATGACCCATGCGAGTTCTTATCGTCGCCGATGACCTGACCGGAGCGCTCGACAGCGCCGTGACCCTCGCGCAGGCCGGTCTCGACTGCGTGGTCGCCCGGCGACCAGCGGATGTGCCGGAGGCGCTGGCGCTGAGGCCCGAGGTCCTGTCGATCAGCACCGCCTCCCGCGAGAGCACGGCCGAGGCGGCGCGCGCCGCGGTCGCGGCGGCGCTCGACGCGGTCGGCACCCTGCCCCCGATCGTCTTCAAGAAGGTCGACTCGCGCCTCAAGGGCCATGTCGCCGAGGAAGCCGCCACGCTCGCCGCCCGGACGGGCCGCACCCGGGCGCTGGTCTCCTCGGCGATCCCGGCCCAGGGCCGCGTCGTCACCGGCGGACAACTGACCGGCGTGGGCGTCGCGACACCGATCGATGTCGCGGCCGTGATGGCGGCGAGCGGGCTCGACCTCGACGTGCCGGAGGCGCGCGACGACGGCGACCTCGACGTGGCGCTCGAACGGGCCGGGACGGAGGCGCCGCTGCTTCTCGTCGGCGCGGCGGGACTCGCCGCGGCGCTCGGGCGCCGACTAGCACCGAGTCTGGCACCGGGTCTGGCACCGGGTCTCGCACAGAATGCGGCGCCGCGCGGGGAGCCGGAGCTGGAGGGTCCGATCCTGCTCGCGATCGGCTCGCATGATGCGATCACGCAGGCGCAGGTCGATCTGATCGCGAACCGCGCCGATGTGGATTTCGCGCTGGCGCCGGATGGCGTCTGCCCCGCGCCAGCGGCCGGCGCGGGGGACGTCGGCGCGCGCGTCGTCCGGCTCGTGCCCGCCGATGGCCGCGCCTTCGATCCGCAGGCGGCGGGCGGGAGGTTCGCGGCGGGAATCGCACAACTTGTCAGGGACGGCCATTTCCGGACGCTGCTCGGCTGCGGCGGCGAAACCGCCGATGCGATCCTCGGCGCGCTCGGCGCCGGTGTCTTCAGCGTCGAGGGCGAGATCTTGCCCGGCGTCCCGGTCTCAACCATGCTGGTCGGAAAACGCCGCCTGCGACTTGTCACCAAATCAGGGGGATTTGGCAACGAAGCCACACTCGCGCGGGTCGTCGACGCCGCGGTGCAAGCTGGAGATGACACGCGATGAACGTCATGACGGATCACGACGAGAAAGCGGGGGGCGAGCGGTCGAAGCCCGGCCTCGCCGACAGGGTCTACCACCTGCTCTACAGCCGGATCTCCAACGGCGACTATCCGGCGAACCAGAAGCTGCCCTCGGAGAAGGTGCTGGCCGACGAATTCGGCGTTTCGCGCCCCGTGCTGCGGGCGGCGCTGGAGCGGCTGCGCGAACAGGGGATCATCCATTCGCGGCAGGGCGCGGGCAGCTACGTGCGGGAGGTGAAGACGGCGCCGCTCGGTTTCGCCCGGGTCGAGACCATCGCCGATATCCAGCGCTGCTACGAATTCAGGATCTGCATCGAGGCGATGGCGGCGCGGCTGGCTGCGGCGCGGCGCGACACCGGGGCGCTCGCCGAGATCGGGACGGCGCTCTCGCTGATGGAAGGCGCGACGGATTCGCTGACCCACCGCGAAGACGCCGATTTCGCCTTTCACCTCGCGGTGTCCCAGGCGGCGAACAACCAGTATTTCGAGGCGTCGATGCGGGCGCTGCGCGAGCATATCTATGTCGGCATGAAGCTGCACGGCCAGTCGCTGATGACCGATGGCGCGCAGGGGCTGCGCGAGGTCTTCGAGGAGCATTCGGCGATCTTCGCCGCGATCCGCGAGGGCGACGGCGAGACGGCCGAGCGGCTGATGCGGGGCCATCTCACGCATTCGCGCGACCGCCTGTTCGGCGGCGCGCTGATTGATCTCGGGCGAGGCTAGCGGCCCTCAGGCCGCCGCCAGTTCCGCGGGCATCGCAACCCCGAGCCGCTCGGCATGGGGCGCGAGGCTCTCGATGATCCCCTCGCGCAGGACCACGCCACCGGCCAGCGCCTCCCGCTTGCGCCGGAGCGCCGCCTGTCCCGGCAGCCGCACGCTCTCGACACCGCGACGCGGCGGGTTCGCGCGGCAGGCCGCCGCGAGCCAGCCCGTCTGGCGCAGGAAGGCGTCGCGCCCGCCGAAGGCTTCCGGGTCCCAGACCTGGACGGTGACGGCGGCGTTGGTGCCCTTCGGCTCGTCGACGCGGCCATAGCCTGCGAGTCCCTGGGTCAGCGCCTCGGCATGGAGGGCCATGCCATAGCCCTTCTGGCCATGATCGAGCCCGCCGGTCGGCAGGAGCGTGCCGCCGTCCTGAAGCACCGCCGGATCGCGCGACGGCTCGCCGTCGCGGTCGAGCAGCCAGTCGTGATCATAGGCCCGGCCCTCGCGGATCATCCGCTGCGCCATGTTGACCGTGGTGATCGAGGCCGAGATGTCGATCAGGATCGGGTCGTCCGGCGTCGGGATGCCATGCGCGACCGGATCGGGCGTGTAGAGCCCGACCTTGCCGCCGTAAG
The DNA here is from genome assembly GCF_047275745.1 of Amaricoccus sp. W119. Taxonomy (NCBI): domain Bacteria; kingdom Pseudomonadati; phylum Pseudomonadota; class Alphaproteobacteria; order Rhodobacterales; family Paracoccaceae; genus Amaricoccus; species Amaricoccus sp. W119. The sequence continues at coordinate 3,633 of NZ_JBKQWU010000022.1, forward strand.
GCGCCACCTGCGCGCCCGAGGGCGAGGAGGAGGCGATCGAGACCATGAGCCCGCGGTCGGTCGCGAGCGTCAGATAGGCGGCGAGCGCGCCGATATGATGGCTGTCGCCGATGACGACCGTCGCGGTGCCGTGCTCGACGGCGCGGTCGGCGGCGAGCTTCACCGCCTCCGAGGTCAGCCAGGCGCCGGGCAGCCGCCGGCCGCGCCAGCAGATCGCCGCGCCCCGGTCCGAGAGCACCTCCGGCGCCCCCGTCCTGGCCATCACGCCCTCCGCGATGCCCTGCAGATACCAGCCGGCCAGCGCGAGCCCATGGGTGGTGTGCCCCATCAGATCGGCCTCGACGAGATAGCGCGCGACCGCCGCCGCCTTCTCCGCCTCGAGCCCCGCGGCGGAGAACAGCTCCTCCGCGAAACCCGTCAGCCGTGTCGCGTCGTAGCTCACGCGTTCGCCTCGGCCATCAGCCCGTGCTTCACCAGAAGGGCGGCGATCTTCCTGTCCTGCTCCGGATCGGGCAGGAGCGCCGGCTGGCGGCTGGCACCGACCGAATTGTCCATGAGATAGAGCGACCGCTTCACCAGCGCGGGCGGATAGCCGAGGGTGTAGAGATCCTTGCGGAAGGCGCCGAACGCCTCCTGGGCCTTCTCGGCCGCCGCCGTGTCGCCTGCGTTGAACGCCCTGGTGATATCCGCGAGCGTCTCGGGCATGACATTGCCGAGGCCCGAGATGCAGCCCTTGGCGCCGTTCTGGAACGACCAGAGCACGAGATGGTCCGGGCCGGAATAGACATCGAAGCCCGGCACTTCCTTGCTCACCTGGAGATAGGCTTCGAGCGTGTCCTGCGCGCCGCCCGAGTCCTTGATGCCGGCGATATTGCCATGGCTCGCGAGGGTCTTCGCCGTCTCGGGCTCGATATGGTTCTGGGTCCGCGCGGGGATGTCATAGAGATAGACCGGCGTCGAAACCGCGTCGGCCACGGTCGAGAAGTGGCGGATCATCCCGTCCTGGGTGCACTGGATGAAGAACGGGGTGATGACGGCGATCCCCTCGACACCGATCTTCTCGAATTCCTTGGCGAGCAGGATGGTCTCGAAGGTCGCGGGCATCCCGGCGTTGACGATGATCTTCGCCTTGCCATCGACTTCCTCGGCGACCTCGGCGCAGAGCCGAACCTTCTCGTCGAAGGTCAGCGCGGTGAAATCGCCGTTGGTGCCGGCGCACATGATGTTGTTGCCGGCGGCCACCTGCCGGCGCACCTGGGCGCGAGTGGCGGCGTAGTTCACGGTCTCGTCGTCATTGAAACAGGTGACGAGGGCGACGAAGGCTTCCTTGGTCATGACTTGGCCTCTCTTGGGGGGTTGTTCCGGGGGCTGCGCCGGACTGCCCGGCGCTGGCCAGTGGGTGCTGTCGGGGTTTGCTATTCCTCGAAGGCGACCTCGCGGGTCTTGCGTACCGAGGGCAGGATCATCGCGATCAGGCAGAGCGCCGCGATGCCGAGCAGCACCGCCGAGATCGGCCGCGTAAGGAAGACCATCGGATCGCCGCGGCCCGTGAGCATCGCGCGCCGCAGGTTCTCCTCCAGCATCGGCCCGAGCACGAGGCCGAGCAGAAGCGGCGCCGGCTCGCATTTGAGCTTCAGGAAGATGTAGCCCAGCACGCCGAAACCGACCATGACGAGCACATCGAAACTGTTGCTGTTGACCGTGTAGACGCCGATGCAGCAGAGCGCGACGATGATCGGGAAGAGCATCCGGTAGGGCACGCCGAGCAGCTTCACCCAGATGCGGATCAGCGGCAGGTTCAGGACGACGAGCATCACGTTGCCGATCCACATCGAGGCGATCAGGCCCCAGAACAGCACCGGCTCGGAGCTGATGATGTTCGGCCCCGGCGTGACGCCGTGCAGGATCAGCGCGCCCGCCATCATCGCCATCGTCGCATTGGCCGGGATGCCCAGCGTCAGGAGCGGGATGAAGGAGGTCTGCGCGCCCGCGTTGTTCGCGGCCTCGGGCGCGGCCACGCCCTCGATCGCGCCCTCGCCGAAGCGTTCCGGCTCGCGCGAGAACCGTTTCTCCATCACATAGGCGGCGAAGGCGCCGATCGTGGCACCGCCGCCCGGCAGCAGGCCGAGGATCGAGCCCACGATGGTGCCGCGCACCACCGGCTTGCGGACCGCCTTCACCTCCTCCTTCGTCAAGAGGAGCGAGCCGACCTTGCCGACGGAGGTCTGCCGTTCGGTTTCATCTTCGAGGTTCTGGCAGATCTCCGCGAGACCGAAGAGACCCATGGCGATCGCCACGAACTCGATCCCGTCGAGCAGCGCGGGCGAGCCGAAGGTGAGACGCCCGGCGCCGGTATAGATGTCCTGCCCGACGAGCCCGAGCATGACGCCGAGGAAGATCATCCCGAGCGCCTTCACGACCGAGCCCGAGGCCATCGCGATCGAGGCGATGAGGCCGAGCACCATGAGCGAGAAATATTCCGCCGGCCCGAAGCTCAGCGCGACCCCGGCGAGCACCGGGCCGAGCGTGGCGATGACGAGCGTCGCGACCGAGCCCGCGAAGAACGAGGCGAGCGCGGCGGTCGCGAGCGCGGTCCCCGCCCTGCCCCGCCGCGCCATCTTGTAGCCGTCGAGCGCGGTGACGACCGAGGAGGCCTCGCCCGGCAGGTTGATCAGGATCGCCGTGGTCGAGGAGCCGTATTGCGCGCCGTAGAAGATGCCCGCCAGCATGATGAGCGCCGTCACCGGGTCGAGCCCGAAGGTCAGCGGCAAGAGCATCGCGATCGTGGCGACGGGCCCGAGCCCCGGCAGGACGCCGATCAGCGTGCCGACGAGCGCCCCGAGGAAGCAGTAGAGCAGGTTGTGCAGGCTGAGCGCCGTCTGGAAGCCGAGCCCGAGATTGGCGATGAGTTCCATCGGCGCCTCACATTCCGAGCCAGCTGCCGGTCGCCCGGAACGGCAGGCCGAGCAGCATGGCGAAGATGATCCAGGAGCCCGCCGCGACCCCGGCGGCGAGCGCGAGCCCGGGCAGGACGCGGAACGAGCGGCTGGCGCTCGCCGCGACCAGGACCGTCAGGAAGACCGAGAGCGGCAGGCCGAGCCGGGAGAGGCCGAAGACGAAGATCAGCGCCGCGATCGAGATCAGCAGCACCCGCGACCAGGCGAGCGAGTCGACCGCCGATGCCTCGTCGGCGCTCCGGATGCCGCCGATCAGCGTCAGGAGGCCGAAGAAGCCGAGCCCTCCGGACAGCAGAAGCGGGAAATAGCCCGGACCCATGCGGATGGTCGTCCCGAGCGGCAGGCCGATCGCCTCGAAGCCGAAGACGAGGGCGAGGAGGATGAAGAGCAGACCGGCGAGGACATCCCGGTTGCGAAGCAGGAGTTCGGTCCGTGACATGGGCGTTTCCCGTTGGTTATGGCAGCCATCCGCCGGGCTCGCTCGCCTGGCGGATGCCGTTCTGTCTGGGAGACGGGCAGCGTCGGGAGGCGCGTCCGCCCTACTGGTTCATCCCGTACATGCCGAGCTCGCGGATGATGCCCTCGGCCATCTCGCTGTCGCCCTTGGCGAGCGCCGCGTAGCCCTCGCTGTCGCGGTAATCGACGAATTCGCCCATCGACTTCATCTGTTCGAGGAACGCCGGATCGGCCATCGCGGTCTCGAGCGCGGCGGTGAGCTTGGCGCGCACATCCTCCGGGATGCCCTTCGGCGCGATCACGCCCTTCCAGGAGGACCAGGTGAAGTCGACGCCGTTCTCGACCGCGGTCGGCACGTCGGGCATGTCCTCGATGCGCTCCGCCTCCATGATGAAGAGCGGCGTGACGTTGCCCGCCTCGATATGCGGCCGCGCCTCGGACGGGGTGGCGGTCACCGCGTCGATATGACCGCCGGCGCAGTTGGTCAGCGCCTCGGACGCGCCGCTGAACGGGATGTGCTCGAAGGTCACGTCGGCGGCCTTGCCGAAGGCTTCCATCGACAGGTGGTTGGCACCGCCCGCGCCGGAGTTGCCGACGAGCGTCATGCCCGGGTTCTCCTTGGCATAGGTCATGAAGGCGCCGAAATCCTTGAAGCTCGCATTGGCGCAGGCCAGCACGACCTGCAGGTTGCGGGCCATCAGCGCGAGGAAGTCCACGTCGTCGATCGTGTAGGTGGTGGCGCCGTAATGCGGCAGGAGCGCGATCGGCCCCTGGGCGCCTGTGCCGAGCGTGTAGCCGTCGGGTTCGGCCTTCAGCGCGTTGCCGGTTCCGATGCCGCCGCCGCCGCCGGTGTCGTTCTGGACCACGACGGTGGCGCCGCCGAGCGCGCGCGAAAGGGACTCACCCAGCACACGCATCGACAGGTCGGTTCCGCCGCCCGCCGCGTAGGGCACGTTGAGCTCGATCGGCTGCGACGGCCAGTCCTGGGCATCGACGGCGCCCGCCCCGGCGGCGAGCCCGCCGATCACGGCGCAGGAGGTCAGAAGTCGGCGCATGAGTTTCTCCCCGTTTCTCCGCCCGCCCGGGCCCCTCGCGGACCCCGGTACCGGGCTCTTTGTTCCCGGCGAGACTAGTCCGGGATGTCAGTAGTTGTCAACTGGTTATATCTTTGCCGCTGACGGCGGTCGTTGATCGCTTCATAAGATTCTTGGTTAATTATCAATGGTATGAATTCGTATATCGCCCCGTTCAAGCTTCGGAAGTGATCTTGCGGGAGGCGATCTGTTCGCCATGGACGGTTGACTGATTACAACTTTTCAACCAGCGAATCGCGCGGCGGTCCGACCCCGCCGCGCATCGGAACCCGTCAGACGAAGACGGCCGGGTTCAGCACCCGGGCCGGGCGGCCGCCGGCGATCAGCGTTTCGATATCGGCGATGTTCATCAGCCCGACATTCTCCACCGCCTCGACGGTGTCGGCGCCGGAATGCGGCATGAAGACCGCGTTCGGATGTGAAAACACCGGATGCGCCCGATCCGGCGGTTCGCTCACATAGGCGTCGATCGCGACACCGCCGAGCTGGCCGGAGTCGAGCGCCGCCACCACCGCGTCAAGATCCACGACCTCGCCGCGGGCGAGGTTCAGGAGCCGCGCCCCCGGTTTCATCGTCGCCAGCGTCTCGGCGTTGATGAGCGCGGCGTTGTCCTTGCCCCCGAAGACATGCAGCGAGAGATAGTCGGACTGCTCCAGCAGAGTCTCGAACCGCACGAGCCCCACGCCCATCTTCGCCGCGAGGGTCGCATCGCCAAAGGGATCGGTCGCGAGCACGTTCATGCCGAGGCCGCGCGCCATGACCGCGAGCGACCGGCCGATATTGCCGAAACCGAGGATGCCGAGCGTCTTGCCGCCAAGCTGGGTCCCCACCTTGCGGTCCCAGCCGCCCGAGATGACCGAGGCGTTGCCGGCCGGGATCGACCGCGCCATGGCGAACATCATGCCGATCGCGAGTTCCGCGACCGCCTCGGCATTCGCGCCGGGCGTGTTCGCCACCGGCACGCCCCGCGCGGTACAGGCGGGGATGTCGATGTTGTCGACGCCGACGCCGTGTTTCAGCACGCCCCTGAGCTCCGGCGCCTGGGCCAGCGTCTCCGCCGTCACCGGCACGAGGCCGACGACGAGGAAATCGGCGCGTCCGATATGATCCGACACCCCGCCGTCGGGGCGCGAGGTATCGACGCAGCGGATGAGTTCCCAGCCGAGCTCCGCGAGCCGGCCGGGCACCCGGCCGTGCTTGCCAAAGCCGGGTGAGGTCGTGAGAAGAACGGTCATGTCAGTAGGCGGCCTCATAGATTTCGAGAATGTCGCTCTCGGAGAGATCGACCGGATTCCAGTCGAGCAGCCGCCGGATCGCATGGGCTTCCTTGGCCGAGGCGGGCAGGTCGTCCTTCGGCACGCCATGGCCGCGCAGCGTCATGTCGAGCCCGAGCTGCTCGCAGAAATCATGCGCGCCGCCCAGCACCTGTTGCCGCCCCTCCGCGCCGAAGCCGAGCGCGCGGCCGACGAGCGCGGTCTTCTCCGGCACCGCGGGCGCGTTCACCGCCAGCACATGCGGGAAGATCAGCGCGTTGGCGATGCCATGCGCGAGCTTGTGGCGGGTGCCGAGCGGATAGGCGACGGCGTGGCCAGCGGTGGTATTGACCGGCCCGAGGCAGACGCCGCCGTAGAAGGCCGCGAGCGCGAGACCGGAGCGCGCCTCGATGTCCGAGCCGTCCTCGACCGCGCGCCGCAGGTAGCGGCCGACGAGTTCGATGCCCCGAAGCGCGTAGTCGTCGACGATCGGATGCGCGCGTTTGGAGGTGAAGGCCTCGACACAATGCGCCATCGCATCGACGCCGGTCGCGGCGGTGACGAAGGCCGGGACCGAGACGGTGAGCGCCGGATCGATGATCGCGATGTCGGCGAGCATGTGCAGGCTCTCGGTCGCGACCTTGTTCATGGTCTCGGGATCGGTGATCAGCGCGCGGGTGCCGACCTCGCTGCCGGTCCCAGCGGTCGTCGGGATCTGCGCCAGCGCGACCCGCCGCGCCGGCGCCCGGTTCGGGCCGGAAATCTCCGTCAGGCGCTGGTCGGTCCCGACGAGCACGGCGACGAGCTTCGCGAGGTCCATCGCGCTGCCGCCGCCGAAGCCGATCACCGCGTCCGCGTCCACCGCCTTGGCGGCGGCGACGGCGGCTTCGAGGTTAGGCAGGTCGGGCTCGGGCTTCACATCGCCGAAGAGGGCCGCGTCCTTCAGGCCGAGGATGTCGAGGCGCGCGGCGTTCACCTTGTCGGCGACGACGAAGGGCCGGCTGGCCCCGGTCTGGGCGAGCCAGGCGGCGAGCGTCTCGACCTGTCCCGCGCCGAAGCGCACGATCGCGGGACGCTGCATCTCGATCGGATGTTGCAGGCTAAGCATCTTGTATCTCCTCAGGCGACGGCGAGCCGGCGGGCCTTCTGGACCTCCGGGTCCGGGTCGAGGCCGGCGGCGAGCAGGCGGCGGGTGTAGAGTTCCCGCGGGTTGTCGAAGATCTCGCGGACGGTGCCGATCTCGACCACCCTGCCCTTCTCCATGACCATCACGTGGTCGGCGAAATCGCGCACCACCGGCAGGTCGTGGGCGATGAAGATGAAGGCGATGCCGAGCTCGCGCTTGAGCTTGCCGAGCAGGTCGATGACCTGAGCCTGGATCGACACGTCGAGCGCCGAGACCGCCTCGTCGGCGATGATCATCTCGGGTTCGAGCGCCAGCGCCCGGGCGATGGCGATGCGCTGCCGCTGGCCGCCGGAGAACTGGTGCGGATAGCGCCGCGCATGTTCCGGCGAGAGCCCGACCTGCGCCAGCAACTCGGCCACCCGGTCGCGCCATTTCGCCTTCGGCAGGATCTCGGGATGGATCACCCAGGCCTCGGAGATGATCTGGAAGATCGACATCCGCGGATTGAGCGACTGCGTCGGGTCCTGGAACACCATCTGGATGTCGCGGCGCATCGCGTAGAGATCGCGCGGGCTCATCTTGAAGAGATCGCGGCCCTTCCAGAGCGCCTGTCCCGAATCCGCCTCGATCAGCCGCAGGATCGCCTTGGCGACCGTCGACTTGCCCGACCCGGATTCGCCGACGACCGCCAGCACCTCGCCCTTCTGGAGCTCGAAGGAAACCTCGTTCAGCGCCTTGAAGGTGCCATAGGTCTTGGTGGCGCGATCGACCTTCAGGACCGGATCGGCGCCCCTGACCGGCGCGTTCATCTCGCCCCGGCCCGGCGCGGCGGAGATGAGCCGCCGGGTATAGGGGTGCTTCGCGTTGTGGTAGATCTCGCTCGGCGTGCCGGATTCGACGATCTCGCCGCCGTTCATCACCACCACCCGGTCCGCGATCTCCGCGACGACGCCGAGGTCATGGGTGATGAGGACGAGGCCGAGGCCCATCTCCTCCTGAAGCTCCTCCAGAAGCCGCAGGACCTCGGCCTGGACGGTGACATCGAGCGCGGTGGTCGGCTCGTCGGCGATGATGATGTCGGGTTTCATCGCCAGCGCCATGGCGATCATGATGCGCTGGCGCTGCCCGCCCGAGAACTCGTGCGGATACTTGCCGAGCGAGCCCTCCGGCTCCGGGATGCCGACGCGCCGCATCAGGTCGAGTCCGCGGGACGCCGCCTCGGCGGGGGCGACGCCATGGACCAGCATGACTTCGCGGAGCTGCCAGCCGACGGTATAGACCGGGTTCAGATGGCTGAGCGGGTCCTGGAAGATCATCGCGATCCGCTTGCCGTTGATCCGCCGGCGCTCCTCGGCCGAGGCCTTGAGCAGATCGCGGCCGTCGAACATGATCTCGCCCGAGGCGATCTCGCCCGGCGGGCAGTCGATCAGGTTCATGATCGCCGAGGACGAGACCGACTTGCCGGAGCCGGATTCCCCGAGGATGGCGAGCGTTTCGCCCCGGTCGAGGTACCAGCTCACGTTCTTGACCGCGTCGACGATGCCGTGGGCGGTGTGGAAGCGGACCGAGAGGTTCCGCACTTCGAGCAGGTGCGCCATGGTCATTTGCCTCCCTTGTGCGAGATTTCCAGCCGCCAGCGCTGCGCGGGATCGAGGGCGATCCGGAGCCAGTTCGACAGGAGGTTGAGCGAAAGCGTGGTCAGGATGATCGCGAGGCCGGGCCAGAAGGCGAGCCACCAGGCGCTGGAGAGGTACTGCTTGCCCTGGGCGACCATGAGGCCCCAGGTGATCTCCGGCGGCTGGATGCCGATGCCGAGGAAGGAGAGCGCGCTCTCGGCGAGCATGACGAAGGCGAAGTCGAGGGTCGCGATCGTGACCAGCGTCGGGATCACCATCGGCAGGATGTGCCGGAAGACGATCCGCGAGGAGGAGGCGCCCATGACCTGCGCCGCCTGGACGAACATGCGTTCCTTGACTTCGAGCACCTCGGCGCGGGTCGTGCGGAGGTAGATCGGGATACGCGTGATGGCGAGGACGAGGATCACGTTTCCGACCGACGGGCTCAGCATGTAGAGCACGATCACCGCGAGGAGCAGCGACGGGAAGGACATGATCACATCCGCGAGACGCATGATCGCATTGCCGAGCCAGCGCGGGCCGTAGCCCGCGACGAGGCCGAGGGCCGCGCCGAAGGTGGCGGAGAGGGCGACGGCGCCGGCGGCGATCGTGAGCGTGTTCTGCGCCGCGACGATGATGCGCGCCAGGAGCGGCCGGCCGAGCGCGTCGGCGCCGAGGATCATCATGAAGCCGCGCTCAAGCTCGAACGGGGGTGCGTTGCGGCCGCGCAGGTTCTGCTTGGTCGCGATATCGCCGAACAGCGCCGGGCCCAGGATCGCGCAGAGGATCGCGATCAGGAGGAAGATCACCGCGGCGGTGGCGAACTTGTCGCGCCAGAGCATGCCGAGGACGATCTGCAGGCTGCTCTTCTGCGGCGTCGGGGTGGCGGAGATGCTTGTCATCGGTTTGGCCTCCTTGCCACGGCCATCAGGACCGGATCCTGGGATCGAGAGCCGCGTAGGCGAGGTCGATCAGCAGGTTCATGATGAAGATCGCGATCGCGGTGACCATGATCGCGGCGAGGATCACGTTGAAGTCGCGGTTGAGGATCGAGTCGATCATCAGCTTGCCGACACCGGGGAAGCCGAAGATGGTCTCGATCACCACCGCGCCGTTCAGCAGCGCCGCCGCCTGGTCGCCGACGACCGTGATGACGGGCAGCATGGCGTTGCGGAGCGTATGGACGAAGATGATCGAGCGGTCGCGCACGCCCTTGGCCCGCGCGGTCTTGACATAGGCCGAGCCGAAGGCCTGGACCATCGAGCCGCGCACCACCTGCAGGATCAGGCCGAACGGGCGGATGAAGAGGACGGCGATCGGCAGTATCCAGTGCCAGACGGTGCCGGTGCCGGAGGTGGGCAGCCAGCCGAGGCCGATCGCGAAGACGGTGATGCCGACGATGGCGATCCAGAAGTCGGGAGCCGAGGCGCCGATCAGCGAGGTGAAGGTCACGGTCCGGTCGAAGAAACCGCCGGGCCGGAAGGCCGCGAGCGAGCCGATGACGATCGCGGCGACGGTGACGAGCGTCATGGTGATGACGGCGAGCCAGAGCGTCCAGACGAAGGCCTGCAGCACGACCTCGATCGCCGGCCGCGCCTGCCTGAGGCTCTCGCCGAAGTCGAGGTGCAGCACGTCCCAGACATAGCGGCCGAACTGGACCAGCACGGGGTCGTTGAGCCCGTGCAGCTCGCGGAAGTTCTCCCGCATCTCCTGCGTGGCGTCGATCGGCAGGAACAGCGCCGCCGGATCGCCGGTCAGCCGCGACAGGAAGAAGACAATGACGAGGAGCAGGACGAGGGAGACGAGACTTGACAGGATTCGGGAGGCGTATCGGGGCATGGGGCGTCCTCCTGGCGCGTTCCGCGCCCTGACCATCGCCACTGGCGCGACGGGATTGCTTCGTTTTTCGATTGAATGGAGTGTCGCCGGGGCGCGCGCGACAGGCGCGCCCCGGCCGCGCCTTACTTGAAGGCGATATTGGCCAGTTCGAGCTGGGAATTGGTCGCGATCGTGGGCGTGAAGTCGATCCGCTCGCCGACCCGCGCGAAGCTCACCATGTGGAAGAGCAGCACATCGGCGATAGCCTCGTCATGCACATAGGCGATGAGATCCTGCCAGGCCTTGGTCCGCTCGTCGCCGGTGGCGGCGGTCGCGGCGGCGATCATCTCATCCACCTTCGGATCGGCGATGCCCGACTGCCGGCCTTCGCTGGCATATTTGAAGAACATCGAGAAGACCGGGTCGCCGCGGCTGTTGTCATGCTGGACGGCGAGCATCTGCGGCGGCCGGTTCTCCGGGAAGGGCTTGTTGTAGAGCTCTTCCTGCTGGGCGACCTCGATCATCTGCACTTCGACGTTGAGGCCCACTTCCTGGAGCATCTGCGTCATCGCCTCGACGACCTCGACCACGCCCGGGAACAGGTTCGACCGCCCGATCAGATGCAGCGTGGTGTCGGTCGGCACGCCATCGGCGGCGGCTTCCTCGACCAGCGCCGCGGCGCGCTCGGGATCGTAGGCGAAGGGCTTCACATCCGGGTTCCAGCCGAGCGTCGTCGGCGGCACCATGGCGACCGCGACCTCGGTCCCCTCGGGCAGGAGCGTGCCGATGAAGGCCTCGCGGTCGATGGCGAGGTTCAGCGCCTCGCGGATGCGCTTGTCGGAGATCGGGGCGATCGAACTGTCGAGCCGCAGGTAGAGCGTCTCGGAATTGAGGTAGGACACGTCGGTTTCCGGGTCGGTCGCATCGACCGCCGAGATCGACGGCGCGAGATCGGCCTCGCCCTGCGTCACCATCGCGGCGGCGACCGCGGGATCGGTGCGGAAGACATAGGTCGCCTTCTCGACCGCCGGCGCCTCGCCCCAGTAGTCGTCGCGCCGCTCGAGCACGATGCTCTGGCCGGGCTCCCAGGAGGTGAGCGCATAGGGGCCGGTTCCGACCGGCTCGCGGACGAATTCGACCGGGGTCTCGCTCGGCACGATGGTCACGAGCGAGAGCAGCAGCGGCAGGATCGGCTGCGCCGGCTCGGCGGTCACGTCGACCGTGTTGTCGTCCACGACATTGAAGGTGAGCTTGGTCTCGCCGAAATAGCGCGGCGTCTCGCAGGAGAGCTGATCGCTCATCGCCCGCTCGAAGGAGTGCTTCACGTCGGCCGCGTCGAAGGCGGACCCGTCCGAGAAGGTGACGCCCTGGCGCAGGTTGAACCGCCAGGTGCCGTTGCCCTGGTCCTCCCAGGATTCGGCGAGCCGCGGGAGCACGCCCTGGCCGCCGGTCACATCATACTGCGTCAGCGTCTCGTTGACGTTCTGCATGATGATGCGGCCGATGTTCGAGCGCGTGGCCATGCAGGGCTCGACGAGATCGATGTCCTCGCCAAGGACGATCGTCACGCCCTTGTCTTCCTGCGCGAAGGCCGCTCCTAACACCGTGGGGGCGAGTGACATGGGCGCGAGCGGCAGGGCGAGCGCCGATGCCAGCAAGAGAGACGTTCTCTTCATTCAGTCCTCCCGATCGGGGCTCACGAGGCCCCCTTGTCTCGCCGCGGCCCACCGGTCGGGGAAGACCGGCTGTCGCGGTCGGCGTGAATCGTTCTGCCTGACACCCGACAACTTGTCAACATGAAAAGACATGTCACTCGGGGAATCCCGGCACGCGAAGGCGATATCCACCTCAACACCATGTTTATTCTGTGATATATCAATATATGTGTTGTCAGGGGCTTGCGTTTCTGACTTGACAACATTCGGAGCCAGAAGGCAGGATCGCCGGTGAAAACACGGGAAGGAGAGGCCCAGATGTCCGAGTCGGAAGACGCATCGCGGCGCGGCGCGCGCACCGCCCTCGTGACGGGGGCGAGTTCGGGAATCGGCGAGGCAATCTCGCGCCGGCTGCTCGGGTCCGGCTGGCGGGTGATCGGTCTCAGCCGGACCCGCGGCTGGATCGACCACGCCGGTTTCGAGTTCCTCCAGGCCGATCTGATGGACGAGGGCTCGCTCGCCGCCGCGCTCGACGGCCTCGCACCCCCCGACGCGGTGGTTCACGCGGCGGGGCTCTTGCGCGTCGGCACCATCGGCGCGCTCGGCCGCGAGGACGGGCGGGTGATGTGGCGGCTGCATCTCGACGCGGCGGCGCAGATCCTCGACCGGCTCGCGCCCGGAATGCCCGATGGCGGCCGGATCGTCCTGGTCGGCAGCCGGACCGCGGCCGGATCGGCGGGCCGGGGGCTCTATGCCGCCTCGAAATCGGCGGTTGTCGGCCTCGCGCGCTCGCTCGCGCTCGAACTGGCGCCCAGGGGCATCACCGTCAATGTCGTGGCACCGGGCGCGACGGACACCCCGATGCTGCGCGACCCCGCCCGCGGCGCGGTCACGCCGCGCACCCCGCCCATCGGCCGCTTCGTCCGGCCGGAGGAGGTCGCGGGCCTCGTCGCCTTCCTGCTCTCGGACGACGCGGGCAGCATCACCGGACAGCAACTGCTGGTCTGCGGCGGCGCCTCGCTTTGAAATAGCTTGCTCCCCGCGCCATCGGACGGCGCGGGGAGCGAAACGCGGGGCTTGCTCAGCGGAAGCTGATGTCGGCGAGTTCCAGCTCGGAATTCGTCGCGATGGTCGGCTCGAAGGCGACGCGGCTCCCGACGCGGGCGAAGTTGACCATGTGGAAGAGCGGCACATCCGCCACGACATCATCGTGGAGATAGGCGAAAAGCTCGGACCAGAGCTTCGCGCGCTCCTCCCCGGTGGTCGCACTGGCCTGGGAGATCAGCTCATCCACGCGCGGATCGGCGATCCCGGATTGCCGCCCCTCGCTCGCATATTTGAAGAACATGGTGAAGACGGGGTCGCCGCGGCTGTTGTCATGCTGCACGGCGAGCATCTGCGGCGGGCGACCCTCCAGATAGGGCTTGTTCCAGATCGGCTCGATCTGGCCGGCTTCGAGCATCTGCGTCTCGACGTTGAAGCCCACGTCCTGCAGCATCTGCTGAATGGCCTCGATCACCTCGACCACGCTCGGGAACAGATTGGAGCGGCCGAGCAGCTGGAGCGTGGTATCGACCGGCACGCCATCGGCCGCCGCCTCTTCGAGCAGGGCCGCGGCCCGTTCCGGATCATAGGCATAGGGCTTCACATCCGGGTTCCAGCCGAGCGTTGTCGGCGGCACCAGAGCCGTCGCCACGACCGCCCCCTCGGGCAGCAGCGTGCCGATGAAGGCCTCGCGGTCGATCGCGAGATTGATCGCCTCGCGCACCCGCTTGTCGGAGATCGGCGCGATCTCGCTGTCGAGCCTCAGATGCAGCGTCTCGGAGTTGAGATAGGAGATGTCGGTCTCCGGATTGGTCGCATCGACGGCCGAGATCGACGGCGCGAGATCGGCCTCGCCCTGCTCGACCATCGCCGCCGCCACCGCCGGGTCGGTCCGGTAGACATAGCTCGCCGTCTCGACCGCCGGCGCCTCGCCCCAGTAGTCGTCGCGCCGCTCCAGCACGATGCTCTGGCCCGGCTCCCAGGAGGCGAGCGTGTAGGGCCCGGTTCCGATCGGCTCGCGCACGAATTCCACCGGCGTCTCGCTCGGGACGATCGTCACCAGCGACATGAGAAGCGGCAGGATCGGCTGCGCCGGCTCCGCCGTGATGTCGATCGTGTGGTCGTCGACGACGTTGAAACTCAGCGTCGCCTCGCCGAAATAGCGCGGCGTCTCGCAGGTGAGCTGATCGCTCATCGCACGCTCGAACGAATGCTTCACGTCATTCGCATCGAAGGTCGAGCCGTCCGAGAAGGTGACGCCCTGGCGCAGATTGAACCGCCAGGCGCCGTTGCCCCGATCCTCCCAGGATTCGGCGAGGCGCGGGAGCACGCCCTGCCCGCCCGTCACATCGTACTGCGTCAGCGTCTCGCTGATGTTCTGCAGGATGACGCGGCCGATGTTCGAGCGCGTGGCCATGCAGGGCTCGACCAGATCGGTGTTCTCGCCCAGCACGATGGTCACATCGCGCCCGTCCTGTGCGAAAGCCGGCCCGAAAGCCGGCCCGAAAGCCGGCCCGAAAGCCGACATGACAGCCGGCATGACGAGCGCCGCGGACAGCAGCAGGGTCGTTCGTCTCATGTTCCGATTCCTCCCGTAAGCGCGCGCCGCCCGGGGCCCGGCCGACCGCGACGCGCCGAAGCATGCCGCTCGCGGCATCAGTTGTTAACATATGCTTGTCAATCGCTTGTCGTGTCACAGGATCCAGGGTGTGATCTTTCATTTAAATAAGAATATTCAATAGCATACCTGAAATCCGGTCCGGAATCATTGCAACTTGACAAGCTTGTCAAATCAGCCTACCACTGGCCCACACACAACGACAGGGGAGATGCGCGAGATGACACCGGACGAGATCGCGGAGCGGATGACGGGGCGGATCGAAGCTGTGGACCCCGGCCGGTCCGAGACCTTCCTCTCCTCCCCCGTCGTCCACAACCACGCCGCCTTCCTGCAATGGCTGCCGGACGGAACGCTCGCCTGCGCCTGGTTCGGCGGCACGCTGGAGGGACGTTCGGACATCTTCATCCACCTCGCGACGCTCGCGCCCGGCGCCGATCAGTGGAGCGCGGCGGACAAGGTTTCCGACGATACCGAGCATTCCGAGCAGAACCCGGTCATCTTCAGCGATCCGGACACCGGCGCCCCCGGCCTGTTCCACACCGCCCAGCCGGGCGGCCGGCAGGAGGAATGCGTCGTGCGCTTCCGCCCGCTCGAACGCGGGGCGGAGGGCGTCACGTCGGGCGAGGCGCGCACGCTCGCGCTTCCCAAGGGCACGTTCATCCGGGCGCAGGTGACGCTCCGCGACGATGGCGCCTGGATGCTGCCGCTCTTCCTCTGCCGCACCGTGCCTGGCGCGCGCTGGACCGGCAGCCACGACGTCGCCGCCGTGGCAACCAGCACGGACCGGGGCGAGAGCTGGGAGGTCGTCGAGGTGCCGGATTCCACCGGCTGCGTGCACATGACGCTGGTCCCGCTCGGCGACGGGACGATCGCCGCCTTCTTCCGGCGCCGGCAGGCCGATTTCGTCTACCGGACCGAGAGCACCGACGGCGGCCGGAGCTGGTCCGTGCCGGAGGCGACCGATGTGCCGAACAACAATTCCTCGGTGGTCGCCATCGCGCTCCGCGACGGCCGTGTCGCGCTCCTGTGCAATCCGATCAACGCCGCCCAGTCCGACGCCCGCCGCGAGTCGCTCTATGACGAGCTTGGCGAGGGCGATGACGGGCGCGGCGACCCGGAGGGCGGCGTGGCGGCGATCTGGGGCGTGCCGCGCGCACCCCTGACGCTCTGCGTCTCGCAGGATGGCGGCCGGACCTTCCCCGTCCGCCGCGTCGTCGAGGATGGCCCCGGAACCTGCCTCTCGAACAACGCGCTCGACGGGCACAACAAGGAACTGTCCTACCCGGCGATGATCGAAGGGCCGGACGGGCGGCTGCACCTCGCCTTCACCTTCCACCGCCGCGCGATCAAATACGTGGCGCTGGCCCCCGACTGGATCGACGCGGCATAGCGCCGGAGGCGCGGTTCCCGCGCCTCACTCCTTCGCTCCGCCGTTTCCCGGCAGGCCGTGGCGGCGGAGCTTGTTCGCCACCATGGTGTGCGAGGCGCCGAGCCGCGCGGCGAGCTTCCGGCTCGACGGATAGAGCGGGTAGAGCCGGGCCAGCAGGTCGCGCTCGAAATCCGCCACGGCCTCGGCCCAGCTCGCGACCTCCCCGTCTTCGCCGCCTTTCACCGGAGCGGCCCCGGCGAGATCGAAATCGGCGGGAGTGAGAAGGCCGTGATCCGCGAGGGTGACGGCGCGGAAGATCATGTTCTCGAGCTGGCGGGCATTTCCCGGCCAGGGCGCCGCCATCAGCGCGCGTTCGGCCTCCGCCGACAGACGGCAGGCCGGGCGCCGGGTCTGTAACGCCGCGCGCTCGACGAAATGCCGGGCGAGCAGCAGGATGTCGTCGCCGCGCTCCCGCAGCGGCGGCAGCGTCAGCGAGAGCGTGTTCAGCCGATAGAGCAGGTCCTCGCGGAACGTGCCCTTGACGATCATCGCCGGCAGGTCGCGGTGCGTCGCGGAGATGATGCGGACATCGACCCGCGCCTCGCGCTCGCCACCGACGCGGCGGAACCCGCCGTCGTTCAGGAAGCGCAGCAGCTTCGCCTGCAGATACATCGACATCTCGCCGATCTCGTCGAGAAAGACCGTGCCGCGGTCGGCGAGTTCCAGCAGCCCCGGCTTGCCGTCGCGCCGCGCGCCCGAGAAGGCTCCGCCGGCATAGCCGAAGAGCTCGCTCTCCGCGAGGCTCTCCGGCAGCGCGGCGCAGTTCAGCGCGAGAAACGGGTGGCCGGCGCGCGGGCTGGCGAGATGACAGGCGCGGGCCAGCAGCTCCTTGCCCGTGCCGGTCTCGCCCAGCACGAGCAGCGGCGCGTCCACCGCCGCCACGCGGGCGCCGCGCGCCTTCAGCGCCCGCATCGGCGGCGAATCCCCGAGGATCGCCTCGAACCCGCCCGTCTCGGCGCCGCGCAGCGCGTTCAGCCGCTCGCCGAGGCGGCGCGGCGCGTGCAGGAGCACGACCCCGCCGGCGGCGATCCCGTCCGGCGCCGCGCCGAGCGGCCGGGTCTCCAGCATGTAGGGCGTGCCGCGCAGCAAGACCTCGCGCGGGGGCAGGCGAAATCCGGCGGCGATGGCCTCCCCGGCCTCGGCGGGATCGTCGAGCAGGTCGGCGAGGCGCAGCCCCGTGAGCTCGGCTCCTTCCGCCACCGCCGCGGCCGCCGCGTTGGCGACGATCACCGTGCCCGCGCCATCCACCGCCATCACCGGCCCGCCGAGCGCGTCCAGCAGCGTGTCGAGATGCATCCGCCGCCGCTCGCCCGGCAGCAGGTCCACCGTTCGCACCGAGCGGACCCCCTCGATCGCATCGAGCGCGCGGATCAGCTCGACGACCGCGTCCTCGCTCCGGTCGGGCATGTCGGCCCGGACATAGACATGCGGCACATCGACCTCGACGGCGACGACATTGACCCGGCGCAGCGCCAGCGCCGAGAGGATCTCCGAGGCGATGCCCACGCGGTCGGCGAAGGCGATGGCGAGACGCAAGCTCCCCTCCTGTAAGAATTTCGTTACAGCGTATCCATTCGTTTACACCGCATCCAAGCTATTGGGCAAGCGGGGAATTTTCTGCCAGACTGCCGTACGTGTAAACTTTCGCGTACAGGACGCTCAAGGCCGGGATATGCAATACCCTTTGTTTTCAATACCATACCCAGCGCGAAAACATGGCACGAAACTTGCTTAGTAGTCGGTGAAAGCAAGGCGCTGGGAGGCGACACCGGATGGCACGGACAGGAACGGATCACGCGGGTGCGCGACTCGAGATCGACCTCGGGGCGATCCAGGCGAACTACCGCGCGCTCAAGGCGCGGGCGAGGGGCGCGGTCGCGGCGGTGGTGAAGGCCGATGCCTACGGGCTCGACGCCGGTATCGTCGCCCCGGCGCTCGCGGCGGCCGGTGCCCGGCAGTTCTTCGTCGCTCATCTCGACGAGGCGCTGGCGCTGCGCCCGCTGCTGCCCGAAGCGGAAATCTTCGTGCTGAACGGCCTGCCGGCCGGCGCCGAGGCCGATTGCGCGGCGGCCCGCGTGATCCCGGTGCTGAACAGCCTCGGCCAGATCGACGCCTGGACCGCCCTCGCCCGCCGCGACGGCGCGGCGCTTCCGGCGGCGGTTCAGGTCGACAGCGGCATGTCGCGCCTCGGCCTTCCGGCGGCGGAACTGGCGCGGATCGCCGCTGATCCGGCGCGGCTCGACGGCGTGGCGCTCCGCCTCGTCATGAGCCACCTCGGCTGCGCCGATACGCCGGACCACCCGATGAACCGCCGCCAGCTCGCGGCTTTCGAGGCGGCGCGCCGCGTCCTGCCCGAGGCACCCGCGAGCCTCGCCAATTCCTCGGGCATCTTCCTCGGCCCCGATTTCCACTTCGACCTCGCCCGCCCCGGCGCCGCGCTCTACGGCATCGCCCCGGTCGCGGGCGCCGAGAACCCGATGCTGCCGAGCGTCCGGCTGATGGCCCGCGTGATCCAGACCCGCGAGATCGGCGCCGGCGACGCGGTCGGCTACGCCGCCTCCTGGACCGCCGATGGCCCGCGCCGCATCGCCACCGTCGCGGTCGGCTATGCCGATGGCTATCTCCGCTGCCTCGGCAACCGCGCCACCGCCTTCGCGGGCGCGACGCCGCTCCCGCTCGTCGGCGTGGTCTCGATGGATACCGCGACCTTCGACGTGACCGGCGCGCCCGAGGTCCGCGAGGGCGGCTGGATCGAGCTTCTCGGCCCGAACCAGTCCCTCGACGCGCTCGCGACAGAGGCCGGCACCATCGGCTATGAAATCCTCACCTCCCTCGGCGGCCGCTACGCCCGTGTCTACGCGGACGCCCAGCCCGAAAGGCTCATCGCATGAAGATCATCATTCTCGGCGGCGGCGTCATCGGTGTGACCAGCGCCTGGTATCTCGCGGAAGCCGGCCACGACGTGACCGTGCTCGACCGGCAGTCCGGTCCGGCGCTGGAGACGAGCTTCGCCAACGCGGGCGAGATCTCGCCCGGCTATGCCTCGCCCTGGGCGGCGCCCGGCATTCCGACCAAGGCGATCAAGTGGATGTTCATGAAGCACAGCCCGCTTCTGGTCCGTCCCACCCTCGACCCGGGCTTCTGGCGCTTCGCCTTCGGCATGCTGCGCAACTGCAACGCGGCGGCCTATGAGGTGAACAAGAGCCGGATGGTGCCGATCGCGGAATACAGCCGCGACATGCTCCGCGCGCTCCGCGCCGAGACCGGCATCGCCTATGACGAGCGCGAGAAGGGCACGCTGCAGCTTTTCCGCACCGAGAAGCTGATGGGGGGCGCGGCCAAGGACGTGCATGTGCTCTCCGATCTCGGCGTCGCGCATGAGCTTCTCGACGCCGAGGGCTGCGTGAAGGCGGAACCGGCGCTCGCCCGTGTCCGCGAGAAATTCGTCGGCGGCCTGCGGCTCCCCGGCGACGAGACCGGCGACTGCTTCAAGTTCACCAACGCGCTGCGCGATCTGGCGGCGGCCCGGGGCGTGACCTTCCGCTACGGCGTGCGGATCGACGGGCTCATCGCCAACGGCGACCAGCTGGCCGGCGTCGCGACCGATCAGGGCCCGGTCTCGGGCGACGCCTATGTCGTGGCGCTCGGCAGCTACTCGCCGCTCGCGCTGAAGCCGGTCGGGATCGACCTGCCGGTCTATCCGGTGAAGGGCTATTCGCTGACGGTGCCGATCACCGACCCGGCCGGCGCGCCGGAATCGACCGTGATGGACGAGATGCACAAGGTCGCGATCACGCGCCTCGGCGACCGTATCCGCGTCGGCGGCATGGCCGAGCTCAACGGCTATTCCAAGACCCTGCCCGCCGCGCGCCGCGCCACGCTCGAACATGTCGTCTCCGACCTCTATCCGGACGGCGGCATCGCCCGCACCGGCACCTTCTGGGCCGGGCACCGGCCGATGACCCCGGACGGCCCGCCGGTGATCGGCCGGGCGAAATTCTCGAACCTCTGGCTCAACACCGGCCACGGCACGCTCGGCTGGACCATGGCCTGCGGTTCCGGCGCCGTGCTCGCCGACCTCGTTTCCGGCCGCGCTCCCGCGATCGACGCCCGCCCGCTCGGGATCGACCGCTACTCGGCCGCCGCTTCCACCCTCGTTTCCAACATGAAGGAGATCCACTCATGACCCCGATCAACGCCGCCGGCGCCCCCGCCGCCATCGGTCCCTACGTCCACGCCATCCGGACCGGCGACTTCCTCTTCACCTCGGGCCAGGTCCCGCTCACGCTCGACGGCGACATGCCCGAGGGGATCGAGGCGCAGACCGAGCAGGTCTTCGACAACCTCGCCGCCGTGCTCGCCGAAGCCGGCACCAGCTTCGACCGCGTGGTGAAGGCCACGGTCTTCGTCACCGACCTCGGCGATTTCGCCAAGCTCAACGCGATCTACGAGAAGCGTTTCGGCGCCCACAAGCCCGCCCGCTCGACGGTCCAGGTCGCGGCCCTGCCCCGCGGCGCCAGCGTCGAGATCGAACTCGTCGTCAGCCTCGCCTGAACCGGGGCGAACCGTTCGCAAGCCGCGCCTGAGCGGGGCGAATGGTCAACAAGCCTCGCCTGAGCGAGGCCGCCCATCTCTAAGCCGCGCCTGAGCGGGGCCGCCTATCTGCAAGCCTCGCCTGAGCGAGGCGGGGAGCCGCCCAACGATGGCGGCTCCCTCCCCGACCCAATCCAAAATTCGCCAGGAGGAACCCCCATGCCAACGCATGAGGCGGCGTCGTTCGACGCTGAACAGCGCCAGGAAGCGCAGGACTTTCACCGCGGACTGAAGGACAGGCACGTCCAGCTCATCGCGCTCGGCGGCGCGATCGGCGTCGGGCTGTTTCTCGGCTCGGGCCGCGCGATCAGCCAGGCCGGCCCCGGCCTCATCTTCGCCTACGCCGCCGCCGGCGTCGTCATCTTCTTCATCATGCGCGCGCTCGGCGAGCTGATGCTGCACCGGCCCGTCGCCGGCTCCTTCGCGACTTATGCCGAGCAATACGTCTCGCCCTTCGCGGGTTTCGCCACCGGCTGGTCCTACTGGTTCATGTGGGTCGTGACCGGCATGGCCGAGATCACCGCCGTCGGCATCTACACGAACTACTGGTTCCCCGATGTGCCGCAGTGGATTCCGGCGCTGATCACGCTCGGCGTGCTCTACGGCGTCAACCTGATCGCGGTGAAGCTCTTCGGCGAGATCGAGTTCTGGTTCGCCTGCATCAAGATCCTCGCCATCCTCGCGCTGCTGGTCTCAGGGCCCCTGTTCCTGATCTTCGGCACCGGTGAGCATGCCGAGGTGGCGAGCGTCTCGAACCTCTGGGACCATGGCGGCCTCTTCCCGACCGGAGTGCTCGGCGTCGTGCTCGCGCTCCAGATGGTGATGTTCGCCTTCCAGGGCGTCGAACTGCTCGGCGTCACGGCGGGCGAGGTCGAGGACCCGGCGAAGTCGCTGCCCAAGGCCACCAACGCGGTCGTCTGGCGCATCCTCGTCTTCTACATCGGCGCGCTGCTCGTCGTGATGATGCTGGTGCCGTGGAGCGAGTTCTCCGCCGGCGAGAGCCCCTTCGTCATGGTCTTCGACCGCATGGGCCTGCCCGCCGCCGCGCTCGTCATCAACTTCGTCGTCATCACCGCCGCCGCCTCGTCCTGCAACTCCGGGATCTTCTCGACCGGCCGGATGCTCTACACGCTGGCCCAGTTCGGACAGGCGCCGAAGGTCTTCGGCAAGGTGAACCGCAACCACGTGCCGGCGGCCGGCATCACCGCCTCGGTCATCGTCATGCTCCTCGGCGTGGTGCTGAACTACTTCATCCCCGAGCGCGTGTTCATCTACGTGACCTCCGTCGCCCTCATCGGCACGCTCTGGACCTGGGGCATGATCATGCTGGCGCATATCGGCTACCGCCGGGCGGTCGCCCGCGGCGAGGCGGCTCCGGTCTCCTTCCGCATGCCGGGCGCGCCCTACACCAACTGGGGCATCCTCGCCTTCCTCGCGATGGTCGCGATCTTCCTCGGCTTCGACGACGGCACCCGCGTGGCGCTCTATGTCGCGCCGGTCTGGTTCGCCATCCTCGGCGTCGGCTACCAGATCACCCGCCGCCGCGAGGCGCTGGCGCTCGCCGCCTGACGCCTTCAGGCTCCGCACGACCCACAAAGGGCCCTCCGCGTTCGCGCGGGGGGCCTTCGCCGTTCTCGGGGTATCGGGATTATTGCTTCGGAAAATCCGAAGCCGATACCCGGGATATGTTTCTTTATTCCGAAGCCGGTCCCGAGGCACACTGCTCGCGAAATCAGCCGGGGCCGAACGTGCCCGAGCGAGGAGGAGCGAGGCATGTCGGTGGAGCGGGTCGAGGCATTGGTGGTGGGCGCGGGCCAGGCCGGGGTCGCGATGAGCGAACACCTGAGCAATCAGGGCGTTCCCCATCTCGTGCTGGAGCGGAGCCGGATCGCCGAGCGCTGGCGCACCGGCCGCTGGGACTCGCTCGTCGCCAACGGCCCGGCCTGGCACGACCGCTTCCCCGGCCTCGAATTCGCCGGCGACCCCGACGCCTTCAGGCCGAAGGAGGAGGTCGCGGACTATTTCGTCGCCTATGCCGAGAAGATCGCGGCGCCGATCCGCTGCGGCGTCGAGGTTCGCGAGGTCCGCCGGCTCGAAGGTCGCCCGGGCTTCCGCGTCGAGACCTCCGAGGGCGTGGTGGAGGCGAATTACGTCGTCGCGGCGACCGGCCCGTTCCAGCGCCCGGTCTTTCCCCGGATCGTGCCCGAAGGCGCCGGGATCACCCAGATGCATTCCGCCGACTACCGCGGACCCGGCCAGCTGCCCGAGGGCGCGGTGCTCGTGGTCGGCGCCGGCGCCTCGGGCGCGCAGATCGCCGAGGAACTGCTGGAAGCCGGTCGCCGGGTCTTCATCGCGATCGGGCCGCACGACCGCCCGCCCCGGCGCTACCGCGGGCGCGACAATGTCTGGTGGCTCGGCGTGCTCAACAAATGGGACATGGAGGCGCCGCCGACCACGGATCACGTCACCTTCGCGGTGAGCGGCGCGCATGGCGGGCAGACGGTCGATTACCGCCGCCTGGCCGAGCGCGGCATGACCCTGCTCGGGCGTGCCGGGAGCTTCCGGGACGGCGTGATGACCTTCGAGCCGGGGCTCGCGGCCAATCTCGCCACGGGGGATGCGAATTACCTCTCCGTGCTCGACGAGGCCGACGCCTATGTCGCGCGCAATGGCCTCGATCTGCCGGAGGAGCCGGAGGCGCGCATCATGGCGCCGGACCCCGACTGCGTGACGAACCCGATCCTGTCGCTCGATCTCGCGGCGGAGGGGATCACCTCGATCGTCTGGGCGACCGGCTACGCGCTCGATTTCGGCTGGCTCAAGGTCGATGCCTTCGACGAGCAGGGCCGGCCGGACCATCAGCGCGGCGTCTCGGCCGAGCCGGGCATCTATTTCCTCGGCCTGCCGTGGCAGTCGCGGCGCGGCTCCTCCTTCATCTGGGGCGTCTGGCACGATGCGAAATTCGTCGCCGACCATATCGCGAAGCTGCGCGCCTATCTGGACTATGCCCCGGCGCCGGCGGAGGATGCGAGGATCGCCCGCGCGGGCTGATCCTCCCCGCCCCGCTTCTCGCCGCCCCAAGCCCCGATCCCGACCCCCGAGAAAGCCCCCCGAGAAAGACCGATGGCCCATACCCGCATCCGCAAGTTCAACACCCGCGACACCTATCCGGAACAGAACCTCGACAACGATCTCTGCCAGGCGGTGGTCGCGCGCGGCCGCACGGTCTTCCTGCGCGGCCAGTGCCCGCAGGACCTCGACACGGCGAAGAACATCGAGAGCCATGATCCGGTCGAGCAGACCCACAAGGTGATGCGCAACATCCGCCAGCTGATCGAGGAGGCCGGCGGCGAGATGGAGCATCTCTGCAAGGTCGTCGTCTATCTGACCGACGTGCGCCACCGCGAGGCGGTCTACCGGACGATGGGCGAATACATCCGGGGCGTGCATCCGGTCTCGACCGGCATCGTCGTCACCGCCCTCGCACGGCCGGATTGGCTGGTCGAGATCGACGCGACGGCGGTCATTCCCGACTGAGCCGGCTCCGGTTCCGATCATCCTCGGCCCGGACCGGTCCGGGCCCGACCGGTCCGAGCCAGATCAGTCCGGGCCCGATCAACGCGTTCCACGTCTCGCGAGGACAGACCATGACCTTCTCCCTTGTCGCCCGCTGCCGCGAGACCGGAATGTTCGGCGTCGCGGTCGCCTCGTCCTCGCCCGCCGTCGCCGCCCGCTGCGCCTATGCCCGCGCGGGCATCGGCGCGGTCGCGAGCCAGAACGTCACCGATCCCACGCTCGGGGCCCGCGGCCTCGACCTGATGGCCGCCGGCGCCTCGGCGGCGGAGGCGGTGGAGATCCTGCGCCGGACCGGCGCCCACGCCGACTACCGGCAGGTGCTCGCCGTCGACGCGGCGGGCGGTTCCGCGGTCCATTCCGGCCCCAACGCGCTCGGCACCTGGGCCGAGGCGCGCGCGGAGAACGTCGCCTGCGGCGGCAACCTCCTCGCCGACGCGCGCGTGCCCGAGATCATGGCCGAGGCCTTCACCGCCGCCTCGGGGCATCTCGGCGACCGGCTTCTCGCCGCGATGCGCGCCGCGCTCGACGCCGGGGGCGAGGCGGGTCCGATCCATTCGGCGGGGATGAAACTCGTCCGCGAGGTCGCCTGGCCCGTGGCCGATCTCCGCGTCGACTGGACCGAAGGCGATCCGATCGCGGAGCTCGCCTCGCTCTGGTCGCTCTACGCGCCGCAGCTCGACGCCTATGTCACCCGCGCGCTCGATCCCCGCGCCGCGCCGAGCTACGGCGTACCTGGCGACGAGTGAACCGCGGGCGGGCGCATCCTCGGGGGACGGCCAACAATGTTCTGACGCTCGTGAACACAAACTTGACATATGTGTCGATTCTTGGGATTGTCGCCCGGTAGCCAGGGAGGCAGGCCATGTCGAGCGACCCACTTCTCCAGCCGTATCGGCTGAAAAACCTCAATCTGAAGAACCGGCTGATCATCACCAGCCACGAGCCCGCCTATCCCGAGGACGGGATGCCGAAGGAGCGTTACCGCGCCTATCACGTCGAACGCGCCCGCGCGGGCGTCGCGATGACGATGACCGCCGGTTCCGCCTCCGTCGCCCGCGACAGCCCGCCGGTCTTCAACAACATCCTCGCCTGGAAGGACGAGGTGGTCGGCTGGATGAAGCAGCTGACCGACGAGGTGCACGAGCACGACTGCGCCGTCATGATCCAGCTGACGCATCTCGGCCGCCGCACGCGCTGGGACAAGGCCGACTGGCTCCCGGTCGTGTCCTCCAGCCAGGAGCGCGAAGCCTCGCACAAGGCCTTCCCGAAGCTCGCCGAGGACTGGGACATCGCGCGCATCATCGAGGATTACGCCGACGCCGCCGAGCGGATGAAGGAAGCCGGGCTCGACGGGATCGAACTGCAGGCCTACGGCCATCTGATGGACCAGTTCTGGTCGCCGCTCACCAACGATCTCGACGGCCCCTATGGCGGAAGCCTCGAAAACCGCCTGCGCTTCACCTTCGACACGCTGAAGGCGATCCGGGCGCGCGTCGGCGACGAGTTCATCGTCGGCATCCGCTATACCGGCGACGAGGAACTCACGGGCGGGCTCACCAAGGAGGACGGGCTCGAGATCTCGCGCCGCCTGCGTGACAGCGGCATGGTCGATTTCCTCAACGTCATCCGCGGCCATATCGACACCGACGCCGGCCTCACCGACGTGATCCCGGTGCAGGGCATGCGCTCGGCGCCGCATCTCGATTTCGCGGGCGAGGTGCGCGCCGCGACGAATTTCCCGACCTTCCACGCCGCGAAGATCCAGGACGTGGCGACCGCGCGCCATGCGATCGCGAGCGGCAAGCTCGACATGGTCGGCATGACCCGCGCCCATATGGCCGATCCGCATATCGTCGCCAAGATCATGCGCGGCGAGGAAGACCGCATCCGCCCCTGCGTCGGCGCGAACTACTGCCTCGACCGGATCTATCAGGGCGGCATGGCGCTCTGCCTGCACAATCCCGCCACCGGCCGCGAGCTGGAGCAGCCGCAGATCGTTCCGAAGGCCGGCGAACGGCGCCGCGTCGTCATCGTCGGCGCCGGGCCCGCCGGGGTCGAGGCGGCGCGGGTCGCGGCGGAGCGCGGGCACGAGGTCATCGTGCACGAGGCGGCGCCCCATGCCGGCGGCCAGATCCGTCTCGCGGCGCAGAGCCCGCGGCGCGCCGAGATGATCCAGATCATCCAGTGGCGGCTCTCGGAATGCGAGCGGCTGGGCGTCACCTTCCGCTACAACAGCTTCGCCGACGCCGAGACCGTCGAGGCGGACAACCCCGACGTGGTGATCGTCGCGACTGGCGGCCTGCCGCATACCGATGTGCTCGACGCGGGCAACGAGCTCGTGATCTCGGCCTGGGACATTCTCGCGGGCGACGCGCAGCCGGGCCAGAACGTGCTGATCTACGACGACGCGGGCGATTATGCCGGGCTGCAGGCGGCGGAGAAGATCGCCGAGACCGGGGCGAAGGTCGAGATCGTGACCCGTGACCGCAGCTTCGCCTCCGAGGTGATGGCGATGTCGCTCACCCCCTTCATCCGCGCGCTGCAGAAACGCGACGTGACCTTCACCGTGACCTGGAAGCTCGACGCGGCGCGACGCGACGGCAATGCGCTGACCGCCGTGCTCGGGACGGATTACGGCGGCGTGACGCGCGAGCGGAACGTGACGCAGATCGTCGTCAACCACGGCACCCGCCCGCTCGACGATCTCTATTTCGACCTGCGCGCCGGGTCGAGCAATCTCGGCGAGGTGGATTACGAGGCGCTCGTCGCGGGCCAGCCGCAGAGCGTGCGCCACAACGAGGACGGCCGGTATCAGCTCTTCCGCATCGGCGACGCGGTGGCGGCGCGCAACACCCACGCGGCGATCTACGACGCGCTGCGGCTGGTCAAGGACATCTGAGATGCGCTCGGTCAAGACCATCCACGTGATCTCGGCCCATGCCGAGGGCGAGGTCGGCGATGTCATCGTCGGCGGCGTGCTGCCGCCGCCCGGCGAGACGGTCTGGGAACAGAGCCGCTGGATCGCACAGGATCAGACGCTGCGGAATTTCGTGCTGAACGAGCCGCGCGGCGGCGTGTTCCGCCACGTGAACCTGCTGGTGCCGCCGAAACACCCGGAGGCGCAGGCGGCCTGGATCATCATGGAGCCCGAGGACACCCCGCCGATGTCGGGCTCGAACTCGATCTGCGTCTCGACCGTGCTGCTGGACGCCGGGCTCGTGGAGATGCGGGAGCCGGAAACGCATCTGGTGCTGGAAGCGCCCGGCGGCCTCGTCCGGGTCCGCGCGGAGTGCCGGGACGGCAAGGCCGAGCGGATCTTCGTCGAGAACGTGCCCTCCTTCGCCTCGCGCCTCGATCAGCCGCTGGAGGTCGAGGGCCTCGGCACGCTGAGCGTCGATACCGCCTATGGCGGCGACAGTTTCGTGATCGTGGACGCCGAGGCGCTCGGCTTCGCACTCGAAGCCGACGAGGCGCATGACCTCGCGAAGCTCGGCGTCAGGATCACCAACGCCGCCAATGCCCGGCTCGGCTTCGAGCATCCGGAGAACGCGGACTGGCGGCATATCTCCTTCTGCCTCTTCGCCGGGCCGCTGACGGAGGGGCCGGAGGGGCTCGGGACCGCCGCCGCCGTGGCGATCCAGCCGGGCAAGGTAGACCGCTCGCCGACCGGCACCGCGCTCTCGGCGCGGATGGCGGTGCTCCATGAACGCGGGCGGATGAAGGTGGGCGACCGGCTGACGGCGCGTTCGGTCATCGGCTCGACCTTCTCGGGGCGCATCCTCGGCGAGACCACCGTCGGCGGACGCCCGGCGATCCGGCCGGAAATCTCCGGACGCGGCTGGATCACCGGCATCCACCAACACATGCTCGACCCGTCCGATCCCTGGCCCGGCGGCTACAAGCTCACCGACACCTGGGGCGCGCGCTAGGGCTGCGAGCTCATCGACCCGCGCGCCGGCACATCCCTGGTCGATTTGACCACGAAACCTCGGTACAACGGTCGAATGGAACAGGATCGGCGCGGAGCCCGGAATGGATGAGGACCTTGATTCCATCGACTGGAAGATCCTCGCGGAGCTGACGGAGAATGCGCGCCTGCCCGTGGCCGAGCTGGCGCGCAAGGTCGGCCTGTCGAAGACGCCGGTGGCGCTGCGCATCAGGCGTCTCGAGGAGATCGGGCTCATCACCGGCTACCGCGCGATCCTGTCGCCGCTGAAGCTCGGGCTGACCAATGTGACCTATCTCCAGGTCAGCATGAGCGACACGCGCGAAAAGGCGCTGCAGCAGTTCAACGCCGCCGTGCGCGCGATCCCGGAGGTCGAGGAATGCTACATGATCGCGGGCGGCTACGACTATCTGCTCAAGGTCCGCTCGCGCGACATGGCGCATTTCCGGCGTATCCTGGCCGAGAAGATCTCGGTCCTGCCGCATGTCAGCAACACGTCGACCCATGTCTCGATGGAGGCGGTCGTCGAGCAGAATTTCAGTCTCGGCTGACCCCGGGGGAGGTCACCCGGCCATCGTCTCGGCGATGTAGGTCGCGATCATCAGGTCCATATGGGCGCCGCCGCCGTTCTTGTAGACGGTGATCTCATCGTCGGAGACGCGCCGGCGCGCATCCTCGCGCACCAGATCATAGAGGTCGCCCAGCACATCCCCGGCGGTGATCGCGCCCGACTCAATGGGCATGATCAACTCGCCGATATGGCCGAGCGTGGTGGCGCGGCTGTCGACGAAGAGGGCTGACCCGGCGATCAGGCGGTCGTCGGCCTCGCGCATGTCGGCCTTGAACGCCCCGATCAGATCGACATGCGTGCCGGGCCGTACCCAGTCGCCGAGGATCACCGGCTCCCGCGCCATGGTCGCCGAGGAGACGATATCGGCCGCGCCGATCGCCTCGCGCAGATCCTCCGCGACGGCGATCTCGGCGTCGATGCCCCCGAGACTCGCGCTGAGCGTCGCGACCAGCGCCCGCGCCTGCTCGGGGCGCCGGGCCCAGATCGAAACCCGGTCGAGCGTCGGCAGCACCTCGGTATAGGCCTTGACCAGACTCGTCGCGACCGTGCCCGCGCCGACGATCAGCAGATGGCGGCTTCCGGGCCGCGCAAGCAAGCTCGCGCCCAGCACCGAATCCGCCGCCGTCTTGAGTTCCGTGACCAGCGGGCTGTCGACGATCGCGCTGAGCGCTCCGTTCTCCGGGTCGAAGACGAGCATCGCGCCCTGCACCGTCGGCAGTCCGCGGGCGGCGTTGGCACCGAAGACGGTGAAGGATTTCGCGCCGTAGCCGAGCCCCTCGATATAGGCCGAGCGGCTCATCATCGTCCCCGACGCCGGGCCGAGGAACACGTCCCGGATCTCGGCGGCAGGGAAGCCGTGGCCCCGGCGCAGCGCCTCGACGGCGCCATGCCAGCTCAGCCGCGGCATGCAGTCGGCGTAGGACAGGAACGCGGCTGACTGATCGGTCTTCTTCATTTCGGACTCGTTTCCCCTTGCGCCGCGATCAGGCACCGGCCTCGCGAGCGAGAGCGGCTTCCCGGATCTGGCTCAGCGTCTGGCGCGGTGTCAACGCCTCGGGCGAGATGTCGAGATCGAGCACGGCGCCCGTCTCGGAGGCGAGCGCCCGCTCGAAGGCATCGGCGAAATCACCCGTCGCGGCGACCCGCTCGGCATGGAAGCCATAGGCGCGGGCGAGCGCGCTGAAATCCGGGTTCACCATCGTGGTGCCGGAGACGCGGCCCGGATATTCGCGCTCCTGATGCGCGCGGATCGTGCCGTAGATCCCGTTGTTGAGGATGAGCACGATCGGCCGGGCGCCGGCCTGCGCCGCCGTGGCAAGCTCCTGGCAGTTCATCTGGAAGTCGCCGTCGCCCGCGAAACAGACCACCACCCGCGCAGGATACGCGACCTTCGCCGCCACCGCCGCCGGCAGCCCGTAGCCCATGGCGCCCGACTGCGGCGCGAGGAGCCGCGCCTTCGGCCCGAACCGGAAGAACTTGTTCGGCCAGACGGTGAAATTGCCCGCGCCATTGGTCAGGATCGCATCCTCGGGAAGCCGCTCGCGCAGATGCGCCATGACCCGCGTCATGTCGACGGGCGAAGGTTGCGCCGGCGCCTCCAGGCTCGCCTCCCATCCGGCGCGGCCCTTCGCGCGCCACGCGGCCCAGCCGCCCCCGACCGGCCGAAGCGCCGCGGCGAAGGCATTCGGACCGGCATGGATGCCGAGCGCCGGCTGGTAGATCTTGCCGATCTCGCGATCCGATCCGTGGACATGGATCATCGTCTGGGCCGGACAAGGCACCGAGAGCAACGTATAGGCGCCGGTCGTCATCTCGCCGAACCGGACATTGATCGCGAGAATGACATCGGCCTCGCGGATCAGCGCGCTCACATGCGGCGGCATGCCCACGCCCGCCTCGCCGGCGAAGACGGGCGAGAAATTGTCGAACTGGTCCTGGTAGCGGAAGGCGGTGATCACCGGGATATCGGAGCCTTCGGCGAAATCGCGCAACGCCGCCCTGCCCGCCTCGCTCCAGTTCGTGCCGCCGATGAGGATCAGCGGCCGCTCCGCCCCGCCGAGCAGGCCGAGCGCCTCCTCGACCGCCTCGGGCGCGGGCGCGGGTTCGCTCACCTTCGCGGCCCGGGTGAGCGGCGCGGCCTCGGTCATCGAGGTCAGCATGTCCTCCGGCAGCGCGATCACGACGGGGCCCGGGCGGCCGGTGACCGCGGTCGTCCAGGCGC
Organism: Amaricoccus sp. W119; assembly: GCF_047275745.1. NCBI lineage: Bacteria > Pseudomonadati > Pseudomonadota > Alphaproteobacteria > Rhodobacterales > Paracoccaceae > Amaricoccus > Amaricoccus sp. W119. The sequence continues at coordinate 34,609 of NZ_JBKQWU010000022.1, forward strand.
GCGCGAGGATTTCCGGGATGCGTTCCACATCGTCGATCTCGACCGCCCATTTCGCCATGGTGCCGAAGACGGCGCGGTAGTCGATCTCCTGGAACGCCTCGCGGCCCTTCATGTCGGTTCCGACCTGACCGACGAAGAGCAGCATCGGCGCGCTGTCCTGCGTCGCGGTATGGACCCCGATCGAGGCATTGGTGACGCCGGGCCCGCGGGTGACGAAGCAGAGGCCCGGCGCGCCGGTGAGCTTGCCCCAGGCCGCCGCCATGAAGGCGGCCCCGCCCTCGTTGCGGCAGAGCACGAAGTCGAGCCGGCCGGCGCTGTCATGAAGCGCGTCGAGCACGGCGAGATAGCTCTCGCCCGGCACTCCGAACCCCTTGGTCGCCCCGAGCGCGATCAGGCTCTCGACCAGTAGCTGCCCGCCGTTCCGCATCTCGCCCATCCTCTCCTGTGGCCCGCTCTCCCCGAGGGCCCCGTGACCCCCGGGGGCTCGATCCTGCCGTCGCGGGCGCGCGAGCGAAATCGGAAAATGCGCCCGACCGGCGGTATTTTCTGCGGCCCGCCCTCTCGAATGGCGTCTCCCGCCGCCTATCCGGCCGGCTCGCCCGCCGTCCCACCGGCATCGGCCGGCATCCGGCGCGGCCCGTTCGGCGGGGCGGTCGAGGCCCGCTCCATGAGATCGCACTGGAGGCGAATCCGGGAGGGAGGCTGTCCGGAGCCTTCGATCCGGGCGCGCAGCCGCTCCCAGGCCTCGCGGCCGATCGCCTCGACCGGCTGCCGGATCGAGGTCAGCGGCGGCGAGACCGCCTGCATCCAGGAATAGTCGTCGAACCCGACGACCGACACATCCCCGGGAATGCTCCGGTTCCACTCCCGGAGCGCGGTGAGAATCCCGAGCGTGGCGAAGGTCGTCAGCGCGAGGAACGCGGTCGGGTGACCCCCGCCGGCGAGGAACGTCCCGATCCGCTCGGTGGCCTGTTCGAAGCTCAGACCGACCTCGATGACCGGAGGCGCGGGCAACCCGAGGCCGCCGAAGACCTGAGCGATGCCGTCGCAGCGCTCGCGGATGTTCTGGAGCCCGAGCGTCGATGCCGCGACGAGGATTTCGCCGTGGCCGAGACCGGTCAGATGCTCGGCGGCCAGCCTGCCCGCGTCGGCGTTGTCGACCGACACGGCGTCGCCGCGGAAGTTCCCCGGCACCCGGTCGACGACGACGAAGGGCACGCGCCGCCGCGCCGGCAGGGCGCGGCTCTCGAATTCGTCGTCGCAGGGCACGACGATCAGGCCCGCCGGTTGCCAGGCGAGCAGCGCGCCGAGCCGCTCCCGTTCCTCGCGCGGGCTGCCATTGGAACTGGCGACGATCAGGTCGAAGCCTCGCTCGCGGACGCAGGCCTCGAGCGAGGCGAGCAGATTGGTGAAGAACGGATTGTTGAGGTCGGGCACCAGCGCCGCGACCACCCGGGCCGGACGGCCGCGCAGCTGGGCGGCGGCGCGGTTCGGCTCGTAGCCCAGCACCCGCGCCGCTTCGCGCACCCGGCCGGCGAGCTTCCTGTCCACGCTCGCCTTGCCGTTGAAGACATTCGAGACCGTTCCCGTCGAGACGCCCGCGAGCGCCGCGACCTCCTTGATCGAGATAGTCATCCGCCGACCTTCCGCTCCGGTCGCCCGACCATGAACCGCCAATGCCGAGGCACCGCTCATGAACCGTTGCATCGAAATGATCGAAATACAAGCATGCGAGCACCGAAGGCGGAGCGCGCCCGGACCGCGTGCCCGTCCCGGCTCACAACTCCCGCGACCCGCCGGTCTCTCCCCGAGCTTTGCCGATAGGCCGCGAGAAACGCGCGAAAAAGCCCTTCCGGGGCCGCGATGACACAGCCCAGGCTTCGGCGCCTTCGCCGGGGCCAGCTTCGGCCAACTGCCCGCGAAAAGCAATATTGACAGGGCCGGGCGATCGGCGGTACCTCTGATGAAACGATTCATCAGAAATCGGTCAACGTCAGGGAGATGAACAGGGTCGGATGCCCGTTCGCACTGCCACGGCCGTCGCGGCCGTGCCCGGCGCCTTCGCAACGCGGCGACCCCCAGCGACCACCCCTCCCCGGCGCATGAGATCCCGCTCGCAACCGTTCGCGCGCGGCCAGACAGGATTTCGACGCAACGCATGTGGGAGGACACAGCTGTGGGACTTACGAAACGCGACCTGCTCGCGACCGCGATCGGCGGGCTGACGGCCGCCGCGCTGATGGGCTCCGCCGCCTTCGCCCAGGAGACGACCCAGATCGGCGTGGTCGTCAAGATCGGCGGGATTCCGTGGTTCAATGCGATGGAGGAAGGCATCGAGCGCAAGGCCGAGGAGCTTGGCGTGGACGCGCAGATGATCGGACCGGTCTCCGCCGACCCGGCGCTGCAGGTTCAGGCGATCGAGGACCTGATCGCCAAGGGCGTGGACGTGATCGGCATCGTCCCGAACGACCAGGCGGCGCTCGAACCGGTGCTGAAGAAGGCGATGGACGCGGGTATCAAGGTCATCGCGCATGAGGGGCCCGGCCTGACCAACGTCGACTGGGACTTCGAGCTCGCCTCGGCGCAGGGCTTCGGCGAGGCCCATGCCAAGCTCTTCTCCGAAACGGTGACGGAACCCGGCAAATACGCGGTCTTCGTCGGATCGCTCACCGTGCCGCTGCACAACGCCTGGGCCGACGCGGCGATCGAATGGCTGACGGCGAACCGGACCGACCTGGAACTGGTCGGGGAACGCTACGGCATCGCCGAGAACGTCGATGACAGCCGTGCCACCACGCTCGACCTGATCGCCGCCAATCCCGATCTCAGGGGCATTCTCGCCTTCGGCAGCCAGGGCCCGATCGGTGCCGGCCGCGCGGTCGAGGAGCGGCGCAAGGACGGCGAGATCGCGGTGCTCGGGCCGTTCTCGCCCGGACAGGGCCGCAAGATGGTGCATTCGGACGTGCTGACCGGCGGCTACATGTGGAACCCGGCGCAGGCCGGCGAGGTCTTCGTGACCCTCGGCAAGATGCTCGCCGAGGGCCAGGCGATCGAGGCCGGACAGGAGATCCCCGGTGTCGGCGTGATCGAGCCCGATGTCGAGGGCCGCGACATCATCACCGACAACCTGCTCGAACTGAACAAGGAAACCGTGGACGGGCTGGCCGATCTCGGCCTCTGACCGCGCGCGATCCCAGGGACCAGCACTCTGAACGACAGGGCCTCCGCGGGCGATCCCGCCCGCGGGCTTTCGGGGGAGGCATTGCGATGCTCGACAGCGGGCCGGGAGGCCATGCGCTACGACTGAAAGGCGTCTCGAAGATCTTCGGAGGCGTCAAGGCGCTCGACAACGTTGATTTCGAGGTTCTCGAAGGCGAGGTGCATTGCCTCGCCGGTGAGAACGGTTGCGGCAAGTCCACGCTCATCAAGATCGTGACCGGCGTCTATCGCCCGGAATCGGCGGAGGTCTTCGAGCTCTTCGGGGAGAGGCTCGACGGCATCACGCCGGTCCAGTCGCGCGCCATGGGCGTGTCGGTGATCTGGCAGGATCTCGCGCTCTTCCCGAACATGAGCGTGGCCGAGAACATCGCCTTCGACGAGATGGTCGGCCTCCGCCCGCGCGGCGTGAACTACGGCGGCATGAAGGAGCGGGCGCGGGCGGCGCTCGACCGGCTCGGCGTGACGCTGAACCTCGATGTCGCGCTCGAAACCCTGCCGATCGCCCAGCGTCAGGTCGTGGCCATCGCGCGCGCGCTGATGAACGAGGCCCGGCTCATCTTCATGGACGAGCCGACCGCCTCCCTCACCCAGTCCGAAACCGACAAGCTGCTCGACATCGTGCGCCGGCTCTCCGCCGACGGCGTGGCCATCGTCTTCGTGAGCCACCGGCTTGCCGAGGTGCTGGAGATCGCGAAACGCGTGACGGTGGTCCGCGACGGCCGCCTCATCGGCGTCTATCCGACGGAGGGCATGACCCAGGCGCGGCTGGGCGAACTCATGACCGGGCATCTGCTCGAGGACACGGTGGCGGCGCGCGACATGAGCGCCGCGCCCGTCGTCTTCGAGGCCCGCGACCTCACCCTCCCCGGACAGTTCGAGAAGATCGACCTCAAGATCCGCCAGGGCGAGATCGTCGGCCTGATCGGGCTGCTCGGCGCCGGCCGGACCGAGCTCGCCCATGCGATGATGGGGATGAGCCGGCCGGCCTCCGGCACGATGGAGCTTCGCGGGCAGCGTTACGAGCCGGAGTCGATCCGCGACGCGATCGAGAGCGGCATGGCCTATGTCTCGGAGGACCGGCTGCAACTCGGCCTCCTGCAGAAACAGTCGATCGTGGACAACGCCGCGATCTCGGTGCTCGACCGGCTGCTCGACCGGTTCGGCCTGATCTCGCCGGCGGCCAAGGACGACCTCCTCGCCGGCTGGGTCAAGCGGCTCGGCATCAAGATCGGACTGCCCGAGAATGCGATCTCGACCCTCTCGGGCGGCAACCAGCAGAAGGTGGTGCTGGCGAAATGGCTCGCGACCGAGCCGAAGCTCCTGATCCTCGACAGCCCGACCGTCGGCGTCGACGTGGGCGCCCGCGCCGGCATCTTCCGCATCGCCCGCGACCTCGCCGAACAGGGGCTCGCGATCCTGCTCATTTCGGACGAGGTGACCGAGGTGCTCTACAACTCGGACCGGATCCTGCACATGGCACATGGCCGCTTCGTGCGCGAATACGATCCCCGCGCGGTCTCGGTGAAGGCGCTGGAGGAGGCGATCTATGAGTAACCCGTTCCGCGACCGACAGGTCGAACTCCGCCTGCTCGTCGTGCTCGCCCTGCTCTGCGTCGGGCTGGCGCTCTCGACCGACACATTCCTGACGATGGCGAACATCACGGCGCTCCTCAACAACAACTCGGTCAACCTGATCTGGGCGGTCGGGCTGCTCGTGGTGCTGATCGCGGGCGGGATCGACATATCCTTCGCGGTCGCCTCGTCGGTCGTGCAGTACGTGGCGGCGAAGATCCTGATCGGCATGGGCGGGGGCAACTGGATCCTCGGCTTTCTCGTCTGCGGCATCCTCGGCACCCTGCTCGGCCTCATCAATGCCGGGCTGATCCACAGGTTCCGCATCATCTCGATCGTCGTCACCATCGCGACCTTCAACGCCTTCTTCGGGCTCCTGATGTTCATGAGCGGCGGGCGCAGCATCTATACCCTGCCCGACTGGTGGACCGAACGCGTCATCCTCTTCGAGCATGAATCGGCCGACGGCACCTGGTCGGAACTGACGCTGCCCTTCGCGGTCATGGTCGTCTGCGTGGGCCTGACCTGGGTGCTGATCCGCCGCGTCAACATCGGGCGCCAGCTCTACGCCTTCGGCGACAATCCCGAGGGCGCGCGGCGGGCCGGGGTCAGCATCGCGGTGATGCAGGCGCTCGCCTTCGGCTGGTGCGGGCTCATGGCGGGGATCGCCGGGCTCATGCAGGTGAACCTGGTGCAGGAAGTGGTCCCGAACGCGCTCTACGGACGCGAGCTCGAAGTGCTGGCGGCCGTGGTTCTCGGCGGCGCGCGTCTCGGCGGCGGGCGGGGCACGATCACCGGCTGCGTGCTCGGCGTCATGTTCGTCGCCGTCACCCAGAACGGCCTCAACCTTCTCGGCATCTCGCCCTTCGCCTTCCAGATGATCATCGGCGCGGCCATCCTCGTCGCGATCTCGACATCGAGCATCTCGTTCGGAAACTTGTTCGCCAAGCGCGCGGAGGGCGGCAAATGAACGCGGCGATCTACCGGGCGCGCGAATATTTCGGGCGCGAGACCTTCGGCCTGCTGATCCTGATGGCGATCATGGTGGTCTGCTTCAGCCTCGCCACGCCGCAGTTCCTGACCGCGGGCAGCCTTTCCTCCATCGGCTTCCAGGCGCCGCTGCTCGGCGTGCTCACGCTCGCGATGCTGGCGCCGATGATCTCCGGCGGGCTCAATCTCGCGATCATCTACACCGCGAACATCTCCGGGCTGACGCTCGCCTGGGTGCTGCTCCAGTTCGGCGGTCCCGAGGCGGGCGTGTTCGCGATCATCGTCGGCTCGCTCGCGGCGCTCGCCGTCGGAACGGTCGCGGGCGCGGTGATGGGCGCGGTGATCGCCTATGTCGGCGCGCATCCGATCCTCGTGTCGCTCGCCATGATGATCTTCCTGCGCGGCCTCGGCGAGTTCCTGACCCGGGGCGGCGACATCTCGGGCTTCCCGCCGCATCTCGCCTTCCTCGGCCACGGCTCGTTCCTGGGCCTGCCGATGCCGCTCATCCTCTTCGGCATCGTGGCCCTCGTCTGGCACATCATGCTGCGCCGGGCCCGGCATGGCTTCGCCGTCTACATGGTGGGCTCGAACATCCGCGCGACCGAATATTCCGGCATCGACACCAAGCGGACGCTGGTGCTCATCTACGCGCTCTCGGGCACGCTCTGCGCGGTGGCGGGCATCCTGATGGCCGCCCGGTTCAACTCGGTCCGCGTCGGTCATGGCGAGGCCCTGCTGCTCGTCACCGTGCTCGCGATCTTTCTCGGCGGCATCGATCCCTTCGGCGGGCATGGCAAGGTGGCGCCGGTGGTGCTCTCGGTGCTGATCCTGCAGATCCTGACCTCCGGGCTCAATCTGATCGGCGCCAACCAGCATCTCGCGACCGCCGTCTGGGGGCTTTTCCTCATCGCCGTGATGATCCTGCGGTCGGAGCAGTTCCTGGCAGTGGTCAATTTCTTCTTCCGGAAGCGACCCTGATGGCCAGGCGGATCGAATTCGGCGATCTGGTCGAGGTGGCGCGCGACCTGCTCGCGCGTCCCGAGCGGCGGGTGCTGGCGATCGCCGGCGCGCCCGGATCGGGAAAATCGACGCTGGTGGAGCGTCTGGCGGACGAGCTGGCGGGTCAGCCGGTGGCGATCCTGCCGATGGACGGCTTCCACTATGACGACGCCGTCCTGCATGCGATGGGGCGGCGGCCCTGGAAGGGGGCGCCCGATACATTCGATGTGGGCGGCCTGCGCGGCACGCTCAACCGGTTGCGGGACCCGGCCGAGGGCGCGGTGGCCGTTCCGGTCTTCGACCGCGACCTGGAGATCTCGCGCGGCAGCGCCCGGATCATCGGGCCGGAGGTGAGGCTGATCCTGGCCGAGGGGAACTACCTGCTGCTCGACGCCGACCCCTGGCGCCAGCTCCGCCCGTTCTTCGACGCGACCGTGAGCATCGACGTTCCCGAGGAGGAGCTGCGACGGCGCCTGCGGGCGCGCTGGGTCGGCCACGGCCTGAGCGAGTCCGAGATCGTGGCGAAGCTCGAGGACAACGACCTGCCCAACGGCCGGCTGGTGATCGCCTCGGGGTCCTCGGCGGATTACGTCGTGACGTGAGCGCCGCCGGGCACCGGTGTCCGTCGCCGGGCTGCCCCGAAGCCATGACTCCTGCCCCGCCCGGGGACCATCGGGCGGCGGCCGATGAGCTCGCACGCCCGTCCGGGCAACGCGCCAGATGCGTCCCCCAAAGCCGGGGCGCGGCGGAAACAACCTTGGGAGACTGACCATGAACAAGCTGGGTGTCCACGCCTTCGTCTGGGAGCACGGCTGGAGCAAGGAACAGGCCACGCGCGCGATCAACAAGACCGCCGAGGCGGGCTTCGACTTCATCGAGGCGCCGTCGCTCGACCCGTCCTCGATCAACCCCGAGGTGACGACCAGGCTGCTCGAACAGGCCGGCATCGGCATCGCCTTCTCGATGGGGCTCGACTTCGACTCCGACATCTCCTCGGAGGACCCGGAGAAGGAGAAGCGCGGCAAGGCGCTCCTGCTCGACGCGGTCTCCGTCTGCCGCGACTGCGGCGGCAAATCGATCGCCGGCATCCTCTATTCCGCCTTCGGGAAATACTACACCCAGCCCACGCCCGGCGGCATCGCCCGTTCGGCCGAGATCCTGCGCGAGGTCGCGGAGGTCGCGGCGCGGAGCGACATCGACCTCTGCCTGGAGGTCGTCAACCGCTACGAGACCAACATCCTCAACACCGCCGCCCAGGGGGTCGAGATGTGCAAGCGCATCGATGCGCCGAACGTGAAGGTTCATCTCGATGTCTATCACATGAACATCGAGGAATCGGACATCACCTCCGCGATCATCGACGCCGCGCCGCATATCGGCTACTTCCATACCGGCGACAGCCATCGCGGCTACCTCGGCTCCGGGTCGATCGACCTTCAGTCGGTGTTCCGCGCCATCGTCCGCGCGAAGTACCAGGGCCCGATCACCTTCGAGAGCTTCTCGAGCCGCGTCGTGGGCCAGCCGCTCGAAGGCATCCTCGGGGTCTGGCGCAACCTGTGGGAAGACGGTTTCGACCTCGCCACGCACGCGCTCATGTATACGAAGGCGCAGCTGAAGGCCGCCAAGGAAGTGGAACGACAGGCCGGCCGAAGCCTCCTGCCCTGAGATCGGCCCGGCTTCTCCGGACCTGTTTCCCCGGCCCTGTCTCTCCGTGCCCTGGCGGCCCTCCTCCGGCGCGCGAGTCCTCGCGCGCCGTTTTGCTTTGCGCGGATGATCCGCGGGCTCCGGCCGCGGAGTCGAAGCCGGACAAGCGTCATTCGGCGGGAACCCCGAAAGGCTCGGCGCCGACAGGCATGGCCTTTCACGGCCATCAATCCCCCGTATTGGCGCGGCCTGATCGCTTTCGCTAGCTTGCGGCCCGAAGCCTCATGGCGCGTGGGTGCCCCGCCCCCGAATGCCGCGGGGACAGGGAGCGAACTCGAGGGACAGGGAGAAGCATGTACCGGATTCTGAGTGATCTGACCGTGGTCGAGGGCGCGTCCTTCATCGCCGGGCCGTCCTGCTCCTTGCATCTTCATCAGTTTGGCGCGCGCGTCATCAAGTTCGACATGATCGGGGGCGGACCCGATCAGCGGCGCTGGCCCATCTCCCACGCGGGCGGGAGTTATTACTGGGAAAGCCTCAATCAGGGCAAACTCTCGATCGCCGTCGACCTGAGGAGCGAGGAAGGCCGCGAGCTCGCGACGGAGATCATCACCATGCCCGGGCCGGGGCGCGGGCTCTTCGTGACCAACTACCCGGAGGGCGGGTTCCTCGCGCATGAACGGCTGGCGGCGCTGCGGCCCGATCTGATCACGCTCAGGGTCATGGGCTGGCCGGATGGGCGAAGCGGGGTCGATTACACCGTGAACGCGGCGGTCGGCGTGCCCTTCATGACAGGGGATCCGGACGCCAATTCCACGCGACCGGTGAACAGTTCGCTCCCGGCGTGGGACCTTCTGACGGGTGCCTACGGCGCCTTCGCGCTGCTCGCGGCGGAACGGCGGCGGAGCGCCACGGGTCAGGGTGGCGAGGTCTGCCTGTCGCTCAGCGACATCGCCATCGGCTCGCTCGCGAACCTCGGCCAGATCGCCGAGGTGCTGGCGCATGGCGACCGGGGCAAGATGGGCAACGACCTCTACGGCGCCTTCGGGCGGGATTTCCTGACGGCGGATGGGCGGCGCATCATGATCGTCGCGATCACACCCCGGCAATGGTCCGGTCTCGTCAGGGCGCTCGACATCCGGGAAGAGATCGAATCGGTCGAGGCGCGGCTCGGGATCAGCTTCGCCCGCGACGAAGGCGTGCGCTTCACGCATCGCAGGGAGATCTTTCCCGTCATCGAAAGGGCCGTTCTTGCCCGGCCCTTCGCCGAGATCGCCGAAAGTCTGGACCGCGAGCCGGGCTGCTGGGAGCCCTACCGGACGTTGCGCGAGGCGGTCGAGGGAGATCCGCGGCTGGTCCGCGACAACCCGATGTTCACCGAGACGCCGCAGCCGACCGGACTCTATCCGGTGCCGGCGGCGATGGCGCGGATTTCCGGCACCGAGACGCACGCGCCCGTTCCGGCTCCCCGGCTGGGCGCGCATACCGAGGAGGTTCTGTCGGTCGATCTGGGGCTCGCCCAGGCCCGGATCGGCGACCTGCTGGAGCGGCGCGTCATCGCGGTCTGAGCCCGCCCAGCGGGATCGGGCAAAGCCGCTTCGGATCAGGAGGATTTCATGGGCCCTCTCACCGGTCTCAAGGTCATCGAGATCGCCGCCGATTCCGGATCAGACCGTGGGTCCTGTCGATGTTGATGTGGGACTTGTAACCGAAGATGGGGGTGGTGATCGCCTCCATCATCGTCCCATCCGGGCGGCGCTTGCGCCGGCCACGCTTGAGCGTCCAGCGCGCGTCGCGCCCCTTCGGCGCGACCCAGGCGCCACCGACGAACAGCTTGTCATAGTTCCCTTGCCAGACCATGCGCGGCCTTCTGTCGCGGTTGGGGTGATGTCCGGACTGCGGCCTGCCATCCGAAGAACCGGCGCGACCGCTGGCCAGCGCCGGTCGGTGGGCTTCGCGAGCCTCGGCCTGGTCCTGTTCCTGATTGCGATGCGGGCACCGATCGGCATCGTCCTTCTGCTGGTGTCCTTCGTCGGCGTCTGGAGCGCGACCGGCTTTCAGGTCGCCTGGGGCATGGCGCGGGCGATCCCGTTCGACTTCATCGCGAACTGGAGCTTCAGCGCCGTGCCGATGTTCCTCCTGATGGGCTTCATCGCCAGCAATGGCGGGCTGACCAGTGGGCTCTTCGACGCGATGCGGATCGTGCTGCGGCGCGTCCCCGGTGGACCGGCCTGCGCGGGGGTCGGCGCCTGCGCGCTCTTCTCAGCGGCCTCGGGCTCGTCGGTCGCGACCTCGGCCGCGATGTCGCGCATCGCGGTGCCCGAGATGCTGAAGGCCGGATACGACAAGGCGCTCGCGACCGGCACCATCGCATCGGCCGGAACGCTCGGCTCGCTGATCCCGCCGTCGATCCTGATGATCGTCTACGGCATCTTCGCCCAGGTCTCGGTCGGCAAGCTCTTCCTCGCCGGCTTCATCCCCGGCGCTCTCTCGACGATCATGTACATGTCGATGATCATGATCCGGGCGAAGCTGAACCCGAAGCTCGCGCCGACGATCGACTACAACCCGCCGCGCGAGGAACGCATCCAGGCCTTCAAGGAGGTCTGGCCGCTGCCGACGCTGATCCTCGGCGTGCTGGGCGGCATCTTCTTCGGCGTGATGACGCCGACCGAGGCCGGCGCCGTCGGCGCCTCGATCGCGATGCTGATCGCCGCCTTCCGCCGCACGCTGACGCTCGCCGTCATCAAGGCGGCGGTGCGCGACGCCGCGATCGGAACCAGCACGATCTTCATCATCGCCGTCGGCGCCACGATGTTCACCGCCTTTCTCGGGCTGACGGGTGTTCCGCGCGTGATCTCCGGCGCGATGCTCTCGATCGCCAGCGACAAGTACACGCTGATCGTGATGATCGCGGTGATCTATGTGCTGCTCGGGATGTTCATCGAAGGCATCGGCATCATGCTCCTGACCCTGCCGATCATCTACCCGCTGCTGCAGCAGGCGAATGTCGACATGATCTGGTTCGGCATCATCGTGGTGAAGCTGCTCGAGATCGGCATGGTGACGCCGCCGGTCGGGCTGAACTGCTATGTGATCAGCTCGTCGCTGAAGGGTGTCGCGCCGCTCTCCACGGTGTTCCGGGGCGCCTTCGCCTTCGTGCTGACGGATCTCGTGACGCTGGCACTGCTGATCGCCTTCCCGATCATCACGCTCTGGCTGCCGAACATCGCGGGCTGATCGCGCGCGGGCTTCGCGGAGAAGGGTGTCCCGCCTCCGCGAAGCCGTTTTCCGAATCCTCAGGCGTGGTCCTCTCCATCATCCCCGACGAGAACCTCGCGCGCGACCATCGCGGCGGCCATCGCGCGGGGCCAACCAACATAGAAGGCGCAATGGACCAGCGCATCGCTGATTTCGTCCCGCGTCACGCCATTGTCGAAAGCCCGCCGGTACTGGTAGTCGAGCAGCGGCTGAAGGCCCATCGCCCAGATCGCCGCCAGCGTCACGAGACTGCGGTCGCGCGGCGCAAGCTCGGGGTGGAGCCAGAGATCCCCGAACAGCAGTTCGTTGGAATAGCGCGCCAGGTCGGGCGAGACCGCGCCGATCGAGGCATCGAGCACGGCCTTTCGGCGAAGCTCCATCCCCGGATCGGCGTCGAGCGGAGGCACGGGTTCGGGCGCCACATCCTCCGCGCCGATCCCCCGCTCGGCATAGACCGGCGCCAGTTCGCTGACCGCCGCCGATGCCATTGGCCAGCCGCAATAGACCGCAAGTTGTGTGACGATCTCGCTGAGCTCGCGCGGGCTCAGCCCGTTGTCGAGCGCGCGGCGCGCATGAAAGCTCAGGTACTGTGACCTGTTCAGAGCGATCAGCACGGAGCAGGTCAGCATGGACTTGTCCCGCATGGACAGGCCCGGCCGCTGCCAGACTTCGCCGAACAGGAGCCTGTCGGTATATTCGGCGAAACGCGGCGACACCGCATGCGCCTCCGGCGGAGCGGAGCGGGTCGGTTCCTCGTCGGTCATCTCTCTCTCCTTGGATCGGGGGTTCGGACAGTCCCGGGGCCGCGACCTACGGCCAAGCGGGCGGTCTCGCGATCATCGGCGCCGGCCACGGAGCGGGCGCCGATATCGCGCATAGGCGGACCCGAAGCCTCGACCGGATCGCTTTGCGGAGACCCTTCCGTTCGATACCCTCGCGCGAAGATCCGACGAAGGAGAGTGACATGCGTCTGGACGGCGAGACCCGCCTGTTCCCGATCATCGGCGACCCGATCGTTTATGCGCGGTCGCCGGAGCTTCTGACCGCGAGCCTGCGGACGCGCGGCGCGAATGCCGCCTGCGTGCCGCTGGAGGTGCCGCGGGACGCGCTCGATCCGGTCATGTCGGGATTGTCGGCGAGCCGGAACGTTGACGGCATCCTCGTCACCATGCCGCACAAGCACGCGGTCACCGCCCATTGCGCGACGCTCTCGGAAACATCACGGCTGCTCGGCGCCGTCAGCGTCATTCGCCGGAACGAAGACGGCTCATGGCACGGCGACAGCCAGGACGGGTCTTCCTTCGTGAAGGCGCAGATCGACCAGGGCGCGGTGGTCGAGGGGTCCAGGGTCCTGCTGATCGGCGCGGGCGGCGCGGGAAGCGCGATCGCGATCGCCCTGCTGGCCGGAGGTGCGCGGGAACTCGTGATCCACGATATCGACGAGACCCGCGTCCGCGATCTCATCCGCCTTCTCGGCGACCGCGCGGACGGGCGGGCGCATCATGGCCCGCCCGACCCGCGCGGCTGCGCCATGCTCTGCCATGCGACGCATCTCGGCATGGCCGAGGGCGATGCGATGCCGATCGATCCCGGCCTGCTCGATCCCTCGATCTTCGTCGGCGACGTGATCGCCGGCCACGGCGTCACCCCTTTGATCCAGGCCGCCCGCGATGCCGGCTGTCGGACCGCGACCGGGGACCAGATGGTCGAGGCGGTCCAGAGCATGATGGTCGACTTCATGCTCGGCGCCTGGACCGAGGATCACGCCGGGCGCGAGTGACCCCCCGCGCGACGCAAGCCCTTCTCCGCGCCTCCCGCTTCGGCTCGCCCGGACGGGCCAGGCCGGAGAGCGCCGTCCGGAGCCGGTCGGCCAGCGGCCGAGCGCCCGGGACGGCGCGATGCGAGATGAGACATTCCATGAAAGCGGACGACTGAGATGGAGACGACGAGGATCGGCGCGCCGAGCTTCCACGCCCGCGCGGAAAGCTGGGAATGCGACTTCAACGATCACTGGAGCACCCGCTTCCACGTGCGTGCCTTCCAGCTCGCCGCCGAGAGTGTCTTCGCCGGCCCGGACGGGATCAGCCCAGGCGGATGGCGGGTCCGCGCGCGCCACATGCGGTTTCACCGCGAGGTCTTTGCCTCGCAGGCGGTCACGGTCCGCGGCGCGCGCGTGCGCGGCGGTGCGATGGATGGCGCCATCGCGCATCTGCTCTTCCGCGAGGGCGAGCTGTCGGCCACGGCGATCAACACCGGAATCGACGCCGATCCGGGAACCTCGGCGGCCGATCTGCCGGATGTCGCGGCCGATGCGATCCCGATGGCGATGCCTCGCGGTCTCGCAGCGCATGACGGCCCCGCATGGCCGTCCTTCACGCGGACCGATGGGACGGTCATGCTGGGTCCGGTCCGATCGAGCGAGCTGGATCACACGGGGGCGCTGACGGCGGAGGAAATCACCCGGCGCTTCGCCATCGCTTCCCACGACCTTCTCAACAGCCGCGGGGTGACTCCCGGCTATTCGAAGCGGAGCCGTGTCAACCGGATGGCCGTCGAATTCCGCGTGACGCTCGGGACGATGCCACCGGTCGGCACCGTGCTTTACGGCGAGTCGCGCGTTCTCGGCGTTGGCGGCAGGACCTTCACGATCGCGCATCGGATCGTCACCCGAAGCGGCGAGACCGTCGCGAGCAACGAGCAATGCCTCGTCGCCGTCAATCTCGACACGAGGCGCGCCGTCGAGGTGCCGGATTTCCTGAGGGAAGCGCTCTCGCAGGAGTTGAGCGAAAGGAACCAGAAACGATGAATGGCATTCTGGAGGGCATCCGGGTCCTCGATTTCGGCCGCTGGATCGCCGGCCCCTACTGCGCCCATATCCTCGCCAGCCTCGGCGCCGATGTCGTGCGCGTCGAACGCCCGAAGGGCGAGGACGACCGCTATCTGATGCCGGTAACACGACACGGCGAGGGCGCGCAGTTCCTGCAATGCAACGACGGCAAGCGGAGCCTGTCGCTGCGGATGACCTCGCCCGAGGGCCGCGAGGTGATGCGCCGGATGATCGCGCAGGCCGATGTCGTGGTCGCGAACTACTCGCCGAGCGGGCTGAGGCATTTCGGGCTCGACTACGACACGTTGCGCGCGATCAGGCCCGACATCATCCTCGCCTCCGCCTCGGCCTACGGAACCGACGGGCCGATGGCGGAACGGATCGGTTTCGACGGCGTCGGCCAGGCGGTCAGCGGCGCGATCCATCTGACCGGAGAGCCCGGGCAGCCCTTCCGCGCCGCCACCGCGCCGATCGACTTCGCGACCGCGCTCTCGCTGGCCTACGGGACGCTGGCGGCGATCATCGGCAGGATGCGGACCGGCGAGGGCGCGCATGTCGAGGGCTCGCTGGTCGGGACATCGCTCAACATCACGAACCAGATCCTGATGGAGGAGGCGACCGGCTTCCGCCACCGCGAGCCGACCGGCAACCGCAGCCCCATGTCGGGACCCTCGGACGTGTTCCGCGCCCGCGACGGCTGGTTCATCATGCAGGTCATCGGCCAGAAGGTGTTCGAACGCTGGTGCCGGCTGATCGGCCGTGAGGATCTGCTGGAGGACCCGCGCTTCGCGAGCGACGATCTGCGCGGCGAGAATGGCGAGGAACTCAGCAGGATCATGCGGGACTGGGCCGCCGGCCGCTCTCGCGACGAGTGCATCGAGATCCTCGGCGGCGCGAATATCGGCTGCGGGCCGGTGCTCGCACCCGCCGAGGTGGTGGGCGGCGCGCTCGACCTGCGCGCGACCTTCATGCGCGACGTGCCCTTCCCCGGCTCCGACCCCGTGCCGATCGTGCCGCCCCCGGCCCGTCTCTCGCGTGGCGGCGTCGAGATGAGCCGCCCGCCGCTTCTGGGCGAGCACAGCGACGCCGTGCTGGCAAGCCATGGCTTCGGCCGCGGGGAAATCGACCGGCTACGCGGGGCCGAGACAGTCTGACGGACGGCGCCGAAGGCTCGGCCAGCCTCGCCGCGGGGCGCTCGGCGCCTGACGCGGGCGGTTCTGCCAAGCCGGCGCTTTCTGGCGCTATTCGCGGCATAATGCGCCGCATGGCTTGCTTCCTCGCTATGTCCGATAATTCTCGATCTCGCAAGACAGCAACCGAGCGCGGAGCGGCCTGGGACGACGATCTCGCGGCCGGGAGAGGGCGAGAGCGGGGGACGTTGGCCCCGGCCCTGCCCCCGGCCTTGCGATGTTCTTCATCGACACCTGCCTCCTTTCCGAGGCCTGGGACTCTGGGGATGGCCATCATCGCCCTCCGGGGCCCGACCTGATCGGGGAGCAACCGGCGAACGCTGCCCGGGACCTGTGTTGAAGGGCGCCCTGCCCCTCCCCGAGCCCCGGATGCTTCACGTCTCCATCCGGTTTCGCCGCGAAACCCGCTTGCCCGGTCCGAGCAGCCGCTGGATCTCACCCATGACCTCGCGCACCAGTTCGGCGCTCACCGACGGCCCTTCGAGCCGGATGACATGGCCCCGCGAGTCGCGCAGATGCCGCATCACCGCGCCGTTCGCGAGTTCGAAGGATTCGACAAGAGGCACCGGCACCGCCTCCGGCTCCTTGCGCGGGCGGCCGCCCCGGCTCGGCACCCGGCCGCCGGCCTCCGCCTGTTCGATCACCGGCAGCATCGCCTCCCACTCGCTCGCCGGATCGACCCCCTGCCCTTCCGCCAGCGCGGCGCGCAGCGCGGCCTCGTAACCCATGCGAAGCGTATTGGCCAGCCGCAGCCCGCCCTTCTCGGTCAGTGCCTGCGGGAAGGACAACATGTCCCCGAGTTCCTCATGGACCAGTGCGAAGGAGCGGATCTTCGATCGCTTCGCCTTGGAGGCCGAGGCGAAGAGCCGGGCGACGGATTCCTCGAGATCGGCGAACCGCCCCTGCCCGACCGCCAGCGCCGCGATCCGGCCGCGTTCGTAATGGCTGAGGTTGGCGCGGACCTCGTTCTCCTCGACCATGGCCGCGATCGCCTCGCCCGCGTCGCGCGGCGCACGGACCAGCGCCGCGATCCGCGCCCCGGGTCCGTAGAGCTCGCGCACCGCCGTCACCCGGCGCAGCCCCGAGATCAGCCCGTAGCGCACGCCGCCCCGAGAACCTTCACCCGAACCGTCCCCAGTGGCGTCAGGCGAGCCGCCCGGCGGTTCCGGCAGTTCGAAGACCTCGACCGGCAGCCGCAGACCGTTGGCGCGGATCGAGATCTTCAGCTCATCCATCTCCTCGCGGTCGAGCGCCATCCGGTCCCGGGTCAGCTCCTCCACGAGAATCTCCGAAACCGGGATCTCCGCGATCAGCCGCCCGGCCTCGCGCGCGGCGCGCAGTGCCTCGGCGTCCGACCGGTCCCGCGCCACTTCGACCCGGGTCTCGGCCGGCAGCGGTTCGGAGGCCGCCGCCGCCTCGCCCGCCACCTGGGCGATCGGCGGCACCGCGAAGGGATTGGACGCCGGTTTCGTCGCGAAACCCTGCTCCAGGTCGCGGAGCTCATCGATGCTCGGCGCCTCAACCCGCTTTCTGCGTGCCATGCCGGCTCTCCTTCTCCGCCTTCAGCATCCGCTGGTCGCGCCACCAGCAGCCGATCAGCAATTCCTTGAACTCCGCGTAGGTCCGGTCGAAAGCCTCCCGCCCGCGCGCGTAGGTCTCGCGATTGAAGTCGCGGTAATCCGCCTCGTAGATCCCGTTCACCTGCTCCCCCGCCTGGCCGATCAGCGCGGTATATTCCTGCCGATAGCTTGACATCAGGTCACCGAAATAGGCCTGGATCACATTCGCCAGGTCGCTCTGCTGGTTGGCATCGAAGCGGGTGATGAGCGCGCGCACCACATCCCATTCGAAGCGCACTTCCTCGAGCCCGGCCGCGCGGCGGGCGGAATTCTCGCCGGCCTCGATCGAGGCGAAGGTCGAGTAGAGCATGTCGAAGAACCGCCCCGTCGAGTCGAATTCGAGGAAGGAGGCCCCGAGCGGTACCAGCAGGATGTCCGCCGCCGCCAGTGCGTTGATCGTGAGATAGCCGAGCGCCGGCGGCGTATCGAGGATCACCACGTCGTAGCTCTCGAGCAGCCCCTCGTCCTGCAGGAAGTTCGACAACCCGTCCCAGAGCGGCCAGCCACGCGCCTGCATGCGCCAGACCGGGATCTGGAACTCGGCCCAGTAGAGGTTGAGCTGCGCGCCGATCAGGTCGATGTTGGGCCAGTGCGTGCTCTGGATCACGTCGCGCGCAGTGCGGGTGCGGGCCTCGGACAGCGTCTCGTCGAGGGGCAGGGGGGTCAGGCCCTTCGCGGCGCGGACCCGGTTCTCGTCATCGAGGTAGCGCACGTAGTCCTTGGCGATCAGCGGAAACACCGTCATCCACTCGTCGGCGACCGAACCGCCGAGGATCGAGGTCATCGAGCCCTGGCTGTCGAGGTCGATCACCAGCACCCGGTAGCCGTCGAGCGCCGCCGCCATGGCGAGATGCGCGGCCGTCGAGGTCTTGCCGACACCGCCCTTGAAATTGGCCACGGCGGTGATTTTCGCGGGCAGCCCCTTGGGACGGTACGGCCGGTACTGTTTCGTCGCGAGACCCTCGTCGGCGAGATGATCGCGGAGCCGCAGGACTTCCTCCAATGTGAACCATTTGGTGCCGCCCTGGCCTTCGCCCTGGGGCAAATCGGGGTTCTGGCGCAGCACGCGGCGGAAATGCGCCGGGGCGATCGGCAGCAGGTAGCGGCAGACCTCCCAGGTGGAGAACTTCCGCAGCCGCTTCTTGCCGTCCGGGGCGTAGCCCTTCTTGGCGAGATCGAGCCGTCCCCGCGACGCGAAGGCGGCCGCTTTCGCGAATCGGGTGGTGTCGACCGGCTCGGAGAGCTTGCCGGCGGCTGTCTCTGGATCGAGATTGAAATAGGCTGGTGGCGGCGGAGCGGGGTCCGGCTTGCGTGTCATGCTCGGGTTCTGCCTGTTGTTATTGGATTTGCCTGTATCGCAGTGAATTATATTCCACAGGGATGACGCTCTGAAAACCGTGTATCGATCTGCGCCGAGCCCAGCCCGAGGTTTCGCGGCGAAACCACCGGTTCGGGCCTGCGGGAATGGGTGCCGCTCCATACAAAGTTCAAGAGTCTTTGAAGAGTCTTTAGAATCTTTGCCGTGAGAACCGTCCATCATATCAAGGCAGTATCGGGCGCATGGTACCCGTGCACGGGCCAGAGGGTACCCGGGAACAGGGGGACGGGTACCTTTGAACAGGAAGGGAAGTACCCGGATGCGGGACACCATGGGACAACGGGTGCCGATTCGCGGGATGGCACAATCGGGCCTAATTTCGGGCGTTCAGAGCGACTCCGAAAGCCCAAAAGGCCGGTTCGGTGGCAGCGATCCGCACTCAAGGTACCCGTTCACGGGGCACCCGTGAGCTGCCTGGGCGCCTAAGGTACCCGGATTCGGGACGCGAATCGGGCGGGGCAGGGCGGTCCAGGGCTCGTGGCGCATCGAGGTACCCGCGTACGGTCCAGCCCTGGGTGCTTGCCCGAGCGACGCGCGTCTGGCACGCTGTCCCCAAAACCACGGGCCCGAACGATCTCGGCTCCGAAAACCCACAGGCACGCACCATGAATGCGATCAGGGATATCCCGCGCGAGAAGCTGACCGGCTCGCTCCGGCGCAGCGCGGTGAAGAAGAATGTCGCGGCGATCCATGTCTCGGGCAAGCTCACGCTACTGCAGCGCAAGCTCTCCAACGTGCTGCTGCTCAACGCCTATGACGATCTGCTGTCGAAACCGTCGCACCGGATCGACGCGCGGGCGCTCTCGGTGATGATCGGCTACAATTCCAACGACATGGCGACGCTGAAAACCTCGCTGCGCGGGCTCGCCGAGACGGTCGCGGAATGGGACATGCTCGATGAGCGCGGGCGGCGGGAGTGGGGCGTCTCGGCGCTGCTCTCCTATGCCAAGCTCAAGGATGGCGTCTGCGAATACGCCTATTCGCCGGCGCTCGCGGAGAAGCTGCACGATCCGAAGGTCTTCGCGCTCATCAATCTCAACATCCAGCGCCGCTTCACCTCCGGCCATGCGCTGGCGCTCTACGAGAACTGCTACCGTTTCGTCCGGACCGGCTCCACCGGCTGGTGGCCGATCGAGCTCTTCCGGCGGCTGATGGGGGTCGACGGGTCGAGCTATTACGAGACCTTCAAGCACCTGAATGCGAAGGTGATCAAACCCGCCGTCACCGAGATCAACCGGACCTCGAACATCATCGTCGCACCCGAATTCCGGCGGCGGGGCAGGGCGGTCGAGGAGATCCGCTTCCGCATCCGCGAGAACCCGCAGCTCGCGATGTTCGAGATCGACGACGCCGAGGGCGTGCGCGACAGCGGGGTCTATGCCCGGCTGGTGGCACTCGGGGTCGGCGACCGGCTGGCCCGGCAGTGGATCGCCGAGCATGGCGAGGCGCATGTCGCGGAGAAGCTGAGCTACGTCGAGGCGCGCGATGGTGTGGCGAGCCCGCTGCGCTATCTCTCCGCCGCGCTCCGGGAGGATTACGCGATGCCCGGGCGGCCCGGGTCACGTTCAGGCGCACGTCCAGGAGCAGGGCAGGGGGGTGACCTGCCCGGCGAGGCACCGGAGCAGGGCACGATCGCGGAGCCGGTCTCGCCCGAGGCGCTCGCCGAGGCGGAAGCGGCCGAGCGCGAGCGCCGGCTCCGGGTCGCGCGGCTCCGCCGCGTCCGTGAAACCGCCGCCGCCCGCTCGCCGACCCAGCGCGATGCCGACCGCAAGCTCTTCGCCGCCTCGCTCCACGACCCGCTCGACGCCGAGCATTTTCGTGAGCATGGCTGGGGCTCCAGCCTCAACGCCCGCGCGATCCTCAGGTTCTGGGAAGAACTGGAGCCGGGGCTCTTCGAGGCGATCGACGCGTGAACTCGCCAGCCGTACGGGATGGGCGAGACCGGCGGATCCACCGGTGGGGCCACCTTCCCGGCTGAAGATCGTGGCCCGCGGGCAGGGTCGGGAGCAGCGCGCCGGCGAGGCCCGGCAGTCGATTCGGTCCCGCGCCGGCGCTTCGAGGAAATGCCGGGGTCGGCCGGGGCGGGGCGTGGTCGCGCGGCTCGAATCACCTTGGGCCGCCGCAATTGAATAATGCATTCAACCTTCCTTCGAAGGATGCGGCGGTCGGGGCCGATTTGGGCGCGATCTCCACCATTGGAAGACTTGCCCAAGGCGATCCGGCCGCAAGGAAGCGCATTGCCGCCCGAGTCGCGCTGCCGGATATATAAGTGTTTAAAATCAGATTGATTCGGTAACTCCACCGAACGCGGTCGCGTTCGAAACTCCCCAGGAGAATCGCTACCGCGCGCAGGGTCGTCCCCGGACGAAAGGGTCATTCGATCCTCATCCGCATCGGATGCAGATTTCTCTGGCATCAAATTGAATTCATAATTATGAATTACGCAACCAGACGACGCCCCCCTCGACGGAGGCGCATGTGGAGAGGAAGCCTGCATGACCCATCACCTGATAGCCATTCTCCTGCTCGTCGCGATGTTCGTCATCGCGACGGCCCTGCCGATCAACATCGGCGTGCTCGCCTTCGTGGGCGCGTTCCTCGTCGGCTCGCTGATCGCCGCCGACACCGCCAAGGAGATCATCGCCGGATTCCCGAGCGGGCTGTTCCTGACCCTCGTCGGCATCACCTGGCTCTTCGCGCTGGCGCAGAACAACGGGACCATCGACTGGCTGGTCCGCGCCGCCGTCCGCGCGGTGCGCGGCCGGATCGGGCTGATCCCCTGGATCATGTTCGGCATCTCGGCGCTCCTGACCTCGGTCGGCGCGGTGACGCCCGGCGCGGTGGCGATCGTGGCGCCGATCGCGCTGAGCTTCGCCTTCCGCTACCAGATCCCGCCGCTTCTCATGGGCATGATGGTCGCGCAGGGCGCCTCCGCCGGCGCCTTCTCGCCCATCGGCATCTTCGGTGGCATCACCAACGGCGTCGTGGCCAGCGCCGGCCTGCCGCTCAACGTACTGGCGACCGCCTCGGCGAGCTTCTTCGCCAACCTCGTCTGCGTCGTCATCCTGTTCTTCGTCCTCGGCGGCCGCAAGCTGATGAGCGCCAGGATGACCGAAGGCACGAACGGCGCGATCACCGTGCCGCATATCGAGATCGCGAAGCCCGCCACCGGACCGCAGATCTTCGGCGACAGCGAGGCCGAGGCGCTCAGCAGCCACATGGCGGAAAGCGGCGACTCCAACGGGACCGCCGAGGGCCCGGGATCGGACGGCGGCCCCGTCCAGATCGTCACCATCGTCGGTCTCGCCCTGGTCGCCATCCTGGTGCTCGGCTTCGGCCTCGACATCGGCTTCGTCTCGCTGACGGTCGGGCTCGTCATCGCGCTCTGCCAGCCCGACCTGCAGAAGCGCGCGATGGCCCAGGTCGCCTGGCCCGAGATCATGCTGATCACCGGCGTCGGCACCTATATCGCCGTGCTCGACAACATGGGCACCATCGATTTCATCGGCGAGAGCGTCGCCGCGATGGCCTCGCCGATGCTGGCCGCGCTGCTGCTCTTCTACATCGGCGCCATCGTCTCGGCCTTCGCCTCCTCGACGGCGCTGCTCGGCGCGCTGATCCCGCTCGCCGTGCCCTTCCTGCAGGCCGGAACCGGCGTCGGTCCGATCGGCTTCATCGCCGGCATGGCGGTCGCCTCCACGATCGTCGATGTCAGCCCCTTCTCGACGAGCGGCGCGCTGGTGCTCGCCAATTCGCAGGGCATCGACAAGCAGGTCTTCTACCGGCAGCTCATCAGCTACGGCGCGCTGATCACCCTCGTGGCGCCGGTGATCCTGTGGCTGCTCTTCGTCGTCCTGTGATCCCCCGCGGTCAGCCTCGCCGTCACCGCGACCGTCACCCCGACCGTCATCCCCACCGTTCAGCCCCGCCGCTCCCCCATCCCCAGGAGATACCCATGACCCATGTTTCCGGACGCCACTTCCTGCAGATCCCCGGTCCCAGCCCCGTCCCGGACCGTGTCCTGCGCGCCATGTCGGCCCAGGTCATCGACCACCGGAGCCCCGAATTCGGCGAACTCGGCCTCAGGGCGCTGGCGGCGATCAAGACCATCTTCAAGACCGAACAGGATGTGATCATCTACCCGTCCTCGGGTACCGGCGCCTGGGAGGCCGCGCTCGCCAACGTGCTGCGCGAGGGCGACAAGGTCCTGATGTACGAGACCGGCCATTTCGCGACGCTCTGGAAGAAGATGGCCGAGAAGCTCGGCGTCGAGGCGGAGTTCATCGGCGGCGACTGGCGCTCGGGCGCGGACCCCGACCAGATCGAGACGCGCCTGCGCGCCGATACCGGGCACGAGATCAAGGCGGTCTGCGTCGTCCACAACGAGACCTCGACCGGCTCGGTCTCGCCGATCGCCGAGGTCCGCCAGGCGATCGACGCCGCCGGCCATCCCGCGCTCCTCATGGTCGACACGATCTCCGGCCTCGCCTCGATCGACTTCCGCTTCGACGAATGGGGCGTCGATGTGGCGGTCTCGGGCTCGCAGAAGGGCCTGATGCTGCCGCCCGGGATCAGCTTCAACGCCGTCGGCGCCAAGGCGCTCGCGGCGGCGAAGGCGGGTGGGGCGCGGCGGTCCTACTGGGACTGGGAGGAGATGCTCGGGATCAACGGCAAGGGCTATTTCCCGTATACGCCGGCGACCAACATGCTCTACGGCCTCATCGATGCCATCGACATGCTGCATGAGGAAGGTCTCGAGACGGTCTTCGCCCGCCACCAGCGGCACGCGGCCGCGACCCGCGCCGCCGTGGACGCCTGGGGCCTCGAGGTCCTGTGCAACCGGCAGGGCCAGGAGAGCGGCGTCCTCACCGGCGTCCTGATGCCCGAGGGACACGGCGCCGACAATTTCCGCGCCGTGGCGCTCAAGCACTACAACATCTCGCTCGGCAGCGGTCTCTCCAAGGTCGCGGACAAGGTGTTCCGCATCGGTCATCTCGGCGACATCAACGACCTCACGCTGATCGGCGCGCTCAGCGGTGTCGAGATGGGGCTCGGGAAAGCCGGGGTGCCGCATGAGAAGGGCGGGGTCGGGGTGGCGATGCGCTATCTCGAAAGCACGCCGGCGCCGGGCATCGACGCGTGAGAGGCATGCCGCGCGCCGTCTGGAGGGACCGCGACAGCTTCGCCGGGATGGGCGTCGGTGTCGCCCCCGGCGGCGATGTCGATCTGGACAAGCTGCCGTGGCTGAAATGAGAGAAGGGGAAGAACGATGACGAAACAGGACGATATCGCGGGCCTGGAAGTCGGCTACGACATTCCGGCGGCGATCGGCA
>NZ_JBKQWU010000023.1:0-56334 GCF_047275745.1 Amaricoccus sp. W119
AGGGCCGCGGCGGCGCGCCGCCGCCGGGCTTTCACTTCCACGAAGACGGTCTCGCCGCCCAGTTCCACCACGAGATCGATCTCGCCGCCCGGGCAGCGCCAGCGGCGGGCAGCGATCCGCCCGCCGAGGTCGAGATAGAGCCGCTCCGCGATTTCCTCCGCCGCGCGTCCAGCGAGGCCCGCGGCGCGGCCTTCGGCGGAGCGTCTGGCGGCCATGCCTCCCGCTGCACCTGTCGCCCGGGCCGGGCGGCTCACTCCGCCCGCTCCAGCGCGCGGGCATAGACCACCCGCCTGGGCAGGCCGAGGGCGCGGGCAACCTCCGCCGCCGCGTCCCGGACCGAGAGCCGTTCGAGCGCGGCGTCGAGCGCGGCGTCGAGCGCGGCCTCGCCGATCTCCTCGGCGACCGGGGGGCCGACCACGACGACGATCTCGCCCTTCGGCTCCGGCTCGGCCGCGTAGGCGCCGGCGAGATCGGACAGGCTTCCGCGCCGGGTTTCCTCGAACCGCTTGGTCAGTTCGCGGCAGATCGCTGCCGGACGCGCGCCGCCCAGCGCCTCGGCCATATCCGCCAGCGACCCGGCGAGCCTGCGGGGCGATTCATAGAAGACCAGCGTCGCCGGCACCGCCGCCACCTCGCCGAGGAAACGGACCCGCGCGGCGTGTTTCGGCGGCGGGAACCCCGCGAAGAGGAACCGGTCGGTCGGCAGCCCGGCGACGCTCAGCGCCGCCAGGACCGCCGAGGCCCCGGGCGCGGCATGGACCGGATACCCCGCCGCGATCGCCTCCACCGCGAGACGATAACCCGGATCGGCGACGAGCGGCGTGCCCGCGTCCGAGACCAGCGCGACCGAGCGGCCCTCGGCGAGCGCCGCGAGCAGGCGGGGCCTCTGCGCCGCGCCGTTGTGATCGTGATAGGGAACGAGGCTTCGCGGATCGCGGCGCAGGCCGTGGATGTCGAGCAGGTGCCGGGTCCGGCGCGTGTCCTCCGCCGCGAGCAGATCGGCGGAACCGAGAATATCGAGCGCGCGCAACGTGATGTCCCGCGCGGTGCCGATCGGCGTCGCGACGAGGTAGAGGCCGGGCGCGAGGCCGCCCGGCGCCGCGGCGTCCGGGTCCACGCGCGGTTTCGCCTCCCCCGTTTCCATGATCCGATCGGCCAATCCGGTTTACTTCAAGGGGCCTTGACCCTAGCTTGGGGAGCCGGCCACCGGTAGAGTTCGCACGAATAGGTCACGACGGGGAACCATGCTGTCAACACGTATTTCACGGGGCGGGTTCAGCCTCCGAAACCTCGCGGGCGCGGCGGCGCTGGCCCTCGTCGCCGCCTGCGCTCCAAGGCAGCCGATCGCGACCGGAGAGCCCGGGATCAGCGTGGACCCGAACCAGATCGTCAAGGTCGCCCTGCTGGCGCCGCTCGGCTCCGGCGATCCGGGCAGGGAACGGATCGGCACGAATCTCGTCAACGCGGCGCAACTCGCCCAGGCCGACCTCACAAACGCCGATATCGACCTCGTCGTCTACCCGGACGCCGGCACCTCCTCCGGCGGGGCCAGCGCGGCCCAGCAGGCGATCGACGAGGGCGCGCAGATCATCCTCGGCCCGCTGTTCTCGACGGCCACGGCCGGCGCCGAGCCGGTCGCGCGCGCCGCCGGGCTGACGGTGCTCAGCCTCTCGAACAATCCCGACGTGGCGGGCGGCAACGTCTATATCCTCGGCAATACCTTCGCCAATTCCGCCGACCAGATCGTCGCCTTCGCGCAGTCGCGCGGGCTGAACAGCTTCGGCGTGGTCTACCCGAGCGGGATCGAGGGCGATGCCGCGCGGGCCGCGGCCGAGGTGGCGATCCAGCGCCGGGGCGGGGTTCTCGTCGCCTCTCAGCCCTACAATCTCTCGGTGGAGAGCATCAACTCGGCGGCGCCGGCGGCCGCCGAGCAGCTGCGGCGCGCGGGCGCGAACGCCGTCATCCTGACCGACGGTCCGACCGGCGGCCTCGGGCTGATGGCGAAGGGGCTCCGCGACGGCGGGCTGCCGCAGGACGCGGCGCAGTTCCTCGGGATGCAGCGCTGGGACGTCTCGGCCGAGGCGGTCAGCGATCCGGCGCTGCAGGGCGGCGCCTTCGTGGCGCCCGATCCGAGCTATGCCGGCGCCTTCGTCGGCCGCTACCAGTCCGCCTATGGCGAGGTCCCGCATGAGCTCGCGAGCCTCGCCTTCGATGGCGTGGCGGCGATCGGCGCGCTGATCTCCGAGGCCCGGAACCAGGGCGGCGAGCCGTTCGATCCTGCCAGGGTGACGCAGATGTCGGGCTTCGCCGGCGCCTCCGGGCCCTTCCGCCTGCTGCCGGACGGCACGATCCAGCGCAATCTGGCGATCATGACGGTGCAGAACGGGGTCGCCAGCGTGGCTCAGGGCGCGGCGAGGTCCTTTGACACTGTCGGTTACTGACCGGCGGGTCGCCCCGCCGCCGCCCCCTGACTGGGCCGGGCTGATCGGCACGCCGGGCGCGATCATCGATACCGAGGCCGTGCACGCCGCGATCAGCCAGGCGGCGCTCGGCGCCGGCGACCGGGGAGCGATCCGGGGCGCCGCGATGCCGATCCTGCGCGCGGCCTACCAGGCCGGCCGCGCGACGATCGCGGCCGAGGTCGCGGCGCGGCCGCGCGAGGCGCATCGCGCGACGCGCGACTATGCCTGGCTCATGGATCAGATCGTCCTCCTGACCTTCGAACTCGCGACCACCTGGCTCCACCCCAACCCCAACCCGACCTCGGCCGAGCGTGTCGCGCTTCTCGCGGTCGGCGGCTACGGCCGGGCCGAACTCGCACCCTTCTCGGATGTCGATCTCCTCTTCGTCACGCCCTACAAGCAGACCGCCTGGGGTGAGAGCATGATCGAGAGCATGCTCTACTGCCTCTGGGATCTGCGGCTGAAGGTCGGGCATTCGGCGCGAACGATCGAGGATTGCCTCCGGCTCGCGAAGAGCGATGTCACGATCCGCACCAGCCTGCTGGAGCAGCGCTTTCTCGTCGGGGAGCAGCAGCTCGCGACCGAGCTTTCGGACCGACTCTGGTCCGAGCTGTTCCAGCGGACGGGTCCCGAGTTCGTCCAGCTCAAGCTCACCGAACGGGCCGACCGGCACAAGCGCCAGGGCGGGTCGCGCTACCTGCTGGAACCGAACGTGAAGGAGGGCAAGGGCGGCCTGCGCGACCTGCAGACGCTGTTCTGGATCGCCAAATACCTGAACCGCGCCCAGACGCCGGGCGAACTCGTCAAGGTCGGCGCCTTCACACCCGCCGAATACCGCGTCTTCGCCGACGCCGCGGATTTCCTGTGGATGACGCGGGTCCACATGCATCTGCTCGCCAACCGGGCTGTCGAGCAGCTCACCTTCGACGCCCAGGTCGAGATCGCCTCGCTCCTCGGCTATCACGCGACCGACGGCCAGCGCGCGGTCGAGCGGTTCATGCACGACTACTTCCGCCATGCGAAATCGGTGGGCGACCTCACCCGCATCTTCCTCGCGGTTCTGGAAGCGCGCCATGTGAAGCCGCGCCCGAGCATCCGGTCGATGAGCCGCGTCTTCACCTTCGGTCGCGAGGCTGCCCGGCAGGGCTATCGCCTTCGCAACGGCAGGCTCGACCTCATCGACTACGACGCCTTCCTCGAGAAACCGGTCAACATCTTCCGGCTGTTCCACGAGGAGATGACGACCGGGATACCGATCCATCCCGACGCGCTGCGCCTCGTTTCCGCGAACATCCGGCTGATCGACGACCAGGCGCGCAAGGACCCGGAGGCGAACCGGATCTTCCTCTCGCTGCTTCTCGGCCGCGATCCGGAGCGGACGCTGCGGCTCATGAACGAATGCGGCGTGCTCGGGGCCTTCATGCCGGAATTCGGCCGCGTCGTCTCGATGATGCAGTTCAACATGTACCACCACTACACGGTGGACGAGCATACGATCCAGACGATCGCCACGCTGAGCAAGATCGAGGCCGGCGAATACGCCGAGGCCCTGCCGACGTCGAGCCAGATCATGAGCGCCAGCGTAAACCGCCGGGTGCTCTATGTCGCGCTCCTGCTGCACGATATCGGCAAGGGCTCGGGCCGGGACCATTCCGACTACGGCGCCGAGATCGCGCTCGAAGTCTGCCCGCGCCTCGGCTTCGACGAATCCGACACCGAGCTCGTCTCCTGGCTGGTCGCCAACCACCTCGTCATGTCCGACGTGGCGCAGAAGCGCGATCTGGCCGAACCCCGAACGGTGCGCGACTTCGCCAAGATCGTGAAGACCCCGACGCGGCTGAGGCTGCTCACGGTCCTGACGGTCTGCGACATCATCGGCGTCGGTCCCGGGGTCTGGAACAACTGGAAGGCCGTGCTGTTGCGCGCGCTCTATCAGAACACGATGGAATATCTGACCGGCGGTGGACAGGCGGCCGGGCGCGGCGACCGGGAGATCGCCGCCAAGGAGGCGCTGGCGGCCGCCCTCTCCGACTGGCCGGAGGCGGAGGTCGAGGCCGAGATGGCGCGGCACTATCCGCCCTACTGGATCGGGCTCGACACCGGAACACATGCGATCTTCGCCGAGCTCGTCCGCTCCATGCCCGAGGGCGCGCCCGCGATGCGGATCGAGCTCGATGCCTCGCGCGACGCGACCGAGGCCTGTTTCGCGATGCCGGACCATCCGGGCATCTTCGCCCGCCTCGCAGGCGCGCTGGCGCTCGCCGGCGCCAATCTCGTCGATGCGCGGACCTATACCTCCAAGGACGGGATCGCGACGGCCGCCTTCTGGATACAGGACAACGACGGGCGCCCCTATGAGCGGGCCCGCCTCAACCGGCTGCGCGACAGCGTCTCGCGAATTCTCGCCGGCAAGGTCAGCGCGGGCAGCGCGCTCAAGGACCGCGACCAGGTGAAGAAGCGCCAGCGCGACTTCATCGTTCCGACCCGCATCCGGTTCGACAACATCGGCTCCGACCTCTATACGATCATCGAAGTCGAGACGCGCGACCGTCCGGGGCTCCTGCATGACCTCGCGCGCACGCTGACGGCCAACAACATCTCGATCGCCTCGGCGATCATCGCGACCTACGGCGAGCAGGCGGTGGACGTGTTCTACGTCAAGGATCTCTTCGGGCTGAAACTGCACGCCGAGAGCCGGCGGCGGGCGCTCGAGAACCGGCTGCGCGCCGCGATCGCGCCGCATTCCGGACCCGAACGTTGAACCCAATCCGCCTGCTGCCCGCCTTTCTCTCGGTCGGTTCCTGGACGATGCTGAGCCGCGTGCTCGGCCTCGTCCGCGACGTGCTGATGGCCGCCATCCTCGGCACCGGCCCCGTCGCCCAGGCCTTCCTGATCGCCTTCACGCTGCCGAACATGTGCCGCCGCTTCTTCGGCGAAGGCGCCTTCAACCTCGCCTTCGTGCCGATGTTCGCCAAGCGCGTGCAGACCGGGGAGGACCCGCGCGGCTTCGCGGAGGACGCCTTCTCGGGCCTCGGCTCGGTCCTGATCGCCTTCTCGATCCTCGGCCATCTCGTCATGCCCTGGCTCGTCTATGCGATGGCCTCGGGCTTCGCGGGCGACGAGCGGTTCGATCTCGCGGTGATCTACGGACGCATCGCCTTCCCCTATATCCTCTTCATCTCGCTGACCGCGTTGCTCTCGGGCGTGCTGAACTCGCTCGGCCGGTTCGCCGTCGCCGCCGCGGCCCCGGTCCTGATGAACCTGATCATGATCGCCTTCCTGATCATCGGTGCGCGGGGCAACCTCGATGTCGGGCTCTGGCAGAGCTGGTCGGTTCCCATCGCGGGCATCGCGCAGCTCTGGCTCTGCTGGTGGGCCTGCGACCGGGCGGGAATGCGGATCAGGCCGCGCTTGCCGCGTCTCACGCCCGAGTTGCGCCGGCTCGCCGTCGTCGCGACCCCGGCGGTTCTCGCGGGGGGCGTGGTGCAGATCAACCTGCTCGTGGGCCGGCAGGTCGGCTCCTTCTTCGATGGCGCGGTCGCCTGGCTCTCCTACGCCGACAGGCTCTATCAGCTGCCGCTCGGCGTGGTCGGCGCCGCGATCAGCGTCGTGCTGCTGCCCGATCTTTCACGCCGGCTGCACGCGGGCGACACGCAGGGCGGGCAGGACGCGCTGAACCGCGGCGCGGAATTCACGCTCGCGCTGACCCTGCCCGCCGCCGTCGCACTCGTGACGATCCCCGGACCGCTCGTCTCGGTTCTCTTCGAGCGCGGCGCCTTCGGCCCGGCAGACACCGCCGCCACCGCCGTCGCGGTCGCGATCTACGGCGCGGGACTGCCGGCCTTCGTGATGCAGAAGGTGCTGTCGCCGCTCTACTACGCGCGCGAGGACACGCGCTCGCCCTTCCGCTTCGCCGTCCATGCGATGATCGTGAACGTCGTCGTCGCCCTCGGGCTCGCGCCGGTTCTCGGCTTCGAGGCGGCGGCGCTCGGCACCACGGTCGCCGGCTGGACGATGTTCTGGCAGCTCTGGCGCGGCACCCGGAAGATGGACGGATCGGCCCGCGCGGACGCCCGGCTGCGCCGATCCGCGCCCCGGATCATCGTCGCCTCGCTCGTCATGGGCGCGGTGCTCGTCGTGGTGGCGCATCTCACGCGCGACTGGCTCGCGACCGATCTCGTCCGCTACCCGGCGCTCGCGCTGCTGGTCGCGGTCGGCATGGTGACCTACGCGCTGGGCATCCTCGCGACCGGGGCGATGTCGCTCTCGGACCTGCGCGGCGCAATGCGGCGCGGGGGCGCGAAACCGGCCACGCCCGCGTCCGGCTCCCCCGAGCCTCCGGCTGGACCCGACGGTGGCGCCGGTTGACGCGGGCGGGACGCGGGGCGATAACCCCGCGCGTTCAACGAAGCTCCCGGAGTTCCCCCCATGTCCGACGCGGCCCCTCGCACTCCGCGCGTCTTTTCCGGCATCCAGCCCTCGGGCAACCTGACGCTCGGCAACTACCTCGGGGCGCTCCGCCGCTTCGTCGAGAGCCAGGAGCGCGGTGTCGACTCGGTCTATTGCGTCGTGGACATGCACGCGATCACGGTCTGGCAGGAGCCGGAGAAGCTGCGCGGGACGATCCGCGAGCTCGCCGCGGCCTTCATAGCGAGCGGCATCGACCCGGAACGCTCGATCCTCTTCAACCAGAGCCAGGTCTCCGGGCACGCGGAGCTTGCCTGGATCTTCAACTGCGTCGCCCGGATCGGCTGGATGTACCGGATGACCCAGTTCAAGGACAAGGCGGGCAAGAACACCGAGAATTCCTCGCTCGGCCTGCTCGCCTATCCCTCGCTGATGGCCGCCGACATCCTGCTCTATCACGCGACGCATGTGCCGGTCGGCGAGGACCAGAAGCAGCATATCGAGCTCACCCGCGACATCGCGGCGAAGTTCAACCATGACTACGGCGTCGATTTCTTCCCCATGCCGGAGCCGGTGATCGAGGGCACGGCCACGCGGGTGATGAGCCTGCGCGACGGCACGAAGAAGATGTCGAAATCCGATCCCTCGGACCAGAGCCGGATCAACATGACCGACGACGCCGACACGATCGCCGCGAAGATCCGCAAGGCCCGCACCGATCCCGAGCCGCTGCCCGAGACCTGGGAGGGTCTCGCCGAGCGGCCGGAGGCGCGCAACCTCGTCAATATCTACGCCGCGCTCTCGGGCGAGACGCGAGAGGCGGTGATGGCGCAATTCGCGGGCAAGGCCTTCTCGGTCTTCAAACCCGCGCTCGCCGAGGTCGTGGTCGCCCGGCTCGCGCCGATCAGCGGGCGGATGCGCGACCTGCTCGCCGATCCGGCGGAGATCGACCGCATCCTCGGCCGGGGCGCCGAACGGGCGGCGGAGATCGCGGACCCGATTCTCGCGCGGGCCAAGGAGATCGTCGGGTTCGTGCAGAGCCGCTGACGCGGATGCGGGGAGGCCAGATGGGCGAGCCGTTCGGGCGTTGCTGGCTTCCCGCACGCACTCGACGGATCAACCGTGCGCCGTTCTCCCCGACAGCATGAAAACCAGAAGGTAGAGGCTGCGCGCAGCGCGCAGCCGGATCGCCGTCGCTAACGGGTGATTTCGACATGACGCCGGAGCCCATCGCAAATCCGGATGCAATCCTCATGCGGGCCACGTCTCCACGAGGACAGGATGAGACCGGCCATATCAAGGCCAGGCTACGGGACGGGGCCCGATGTCGCAGAGATGTCGATGAGAAAGCACCCCGCCGCGAAAGATTTCGATAGCATCGCTGCCACCCTGCTCTCCAACGCCCGAAGCGACGGCGGGGATGACATCAAGATATGTCGTGGGAGGTGCCTTTCAAGCGGAGTTTCGCGCCCGGCGCCGCGGCGCCGCCGGGCATCGGGCGTTCCCGCGCCCACTCGGCCCGGCTCCGGTCCGCGATCCGCTCCACGATGCCGTTCGTCCTCGGGCGACTGATTGACGCGGCCGATGTCTGAGGGGATCGGGGCTCCTCGGGCCCGGCGGTGGCGCGGCCCACGAGTGCAGCCTCCGTTTTCGCCCATGACTGAGCCGCGCGGCTCGGGCGGGGAGCCCGAAGCGCCAGCGAATCTGCATTGCGCCCTGCCATTCCTTCGCCGATCATCCGCCCGCCCTTTCCGCCCGGAGCCGCGATGCGCAAGTTCCTGATCATTCTCGACGACACGCCCGAGATGCTGAACGCGATCCGTTACGCGGCGATCCGCGCCTCGAAGACGGGCGGGGCGATCGAGATGCTGGGCGTCATCTCGGCCGAGGACTTCCAGCCCTTCATGGGTGTCGCCGATGTCATGCGCGCGGAGGCGCGCGAGAAGCTCGAGGCGCATTTCCAGATCTTCAAGAGCCGGCTCGAGAAGCGCGAGGGCCTGACGCCGACGCTGGTGATTCGCGAGGGCGAAAGGATCGACGCGATCATCGAGCACATCAGGTCGGACCCCGAGATCGGGGTTCTGGTGCTCGGCGCGGGAACCGAGAAGGGACCGGGGCCGCTCGTGGCGGCGCTGACGGGGCGGCGGATGAACGAACTGCACGTACCGATCACCATCGTTCCGGGCGGGATGACCAAGGAGGAGATCACCGCCGTCAGTTGACCCTGCGGCCCGGTCCCCACGCAAGCGCAGGTTTCCACGCAAGCCCCGAGGCGAGCCTTCCCGACTTAGAAAGATTCCAGAATATTCTTGACTTGATCACTCGGGAGGTCCACCTAACCGGCCAAGAGACCGGAGGTGCTCCGACGATGTTCATCCAGACTGAATCCACTCCGAACCCGGCGACGCTGAAGTTCCTGCCCGGACGGCCCGTGCTCGGCGCCGGAACCGCCGATTTTCCGACCGAGGAAGCCGCCGCCGCCTCGCCCCTCGCGCGCCGTGTCTTCGGCGCGGGCGGCGTCGCGGGCGTGTTCTTCGGGCCGGATTTCGTCACCGTGACCAAGGCCGAAGACGCCGACTGGGCCCATATCAAGCCCGGCATCCTCGGCGCGATCATGGAACATTACCAGTCCGGCGAGCCGGTGATGAATGGCGAGGCGGGCGCCGTGGGCCATGCCGAGCATGACGGGCCCGACGAGGCGATCGTGAGCCAGATCAAGGAACTGCTCGATACCCGCGTCCGCCCCGCCGTGGCGCAGGATGGCGGCGACATCACCTTCCATGGCTTCGAGCGCGGTGTCGTCTATCTGCACATGCAGGGCGCCTGCGCCGGCTGCCCGTCCTCGACGATGACGCTGAAGATGGGGATCGAGAATCTGCTCCGCCACTATATCCCGGAGGTGACGGAGGTGCGGCCGGTTGCCGGCTGATCCGCTCGTCCTGGCATTCGACACGGCGGCCGCGCATTGCGCGGCCGCTTTGGTTCAGGGCGCCGCCCTGCGCGGGAGCCGTGTCGAGCCGATGGCGCGCGGGCAGGCCGAGCGGCTGGTGCCGCTCCTGGCCGAACTGCTCGCGGAGGCCGGCGCGGACTGGGGCGATCTCGGCCTGATCGCGGTCGGCACCGGGCCGGGCAACTTCACCGGCCTCCGCATCGGAGTCGCCGCGGCGCGCGGGCTGGCACTCGGCCGGGGCATCCCGGCGATCGGCGTCAGCCTCTTCGAGACGCTCGCGCACGGCCATGCCGGGCCTGCGCTGGTCACGCTGGACGACCGCCGCGGCGGGCTTTTCGCGCAATCGCTCCGCGACGGACGGCCCGCCGGGCCGGCCGTCGAGACGTGGCCGGGCCGGCTCGCCGCCGATCTAGGCGCCATGCGCCCCGGCACGGTCTGCCTCGGGCATCGCGCGGCGGAAGTCGCGGCCGAGCTTGGCGCGCGGGCGGGCGCGGAGGCGGTCATGGCCGATCCGGTCGCGCTCGCCCGCGCCGCTTCACGGCTCCACGCGGACGGGGTGACGGCCCGCCCCGCGCCGCTCTATCTCCGCCGCGCCGACGCCGCGCCGCCTTCCGAGGCGCCAGCCGTGATCCTCGATGACGCCTGAGGCGCTCGCGGCGCTGCATGCGCGCTGTTTCGACGACACGCCCGCGCCCTGGTCGGCGCGGGCCTTCTCGCTCCTGCTGGCGCTTCCCGGCGCGCGGCTCGTCACCCGGCCGGGCGGATTCGCCATCGCCCAGATCGCGGGACCCGAGTCGGAGCTTCTGACCATCGCGGTCGAGCCCGGCGAACGCCGGCGCGGTCATGGGCGGGACCTGCTCGTGAGCCTCATGACATCGCTGGAGACCGAGGGCGCGCGGGAGATCTTCCTGGAAGTCGCCGAGACGAACCTGCCCGCCCGCGCGCTCTACGCCGCGCTCGGCTTCACCGAGCGGGGGCGGCGCCCGCGCTATTACCGCCGCCGGGAAGCCCCGCCGATCGACGCGCTGGTGCTCGCGAAGGATCTCGGAGAGCCCGGAGACGCGCGGGGAACAGCGTCGCAGAAATGAATTGACCGGCTTCGCGGCTTTCGCCTTAACTCGTGGCTCAAGGCGGTTTTGCCGCCCGATCCGGCCCACCGGAACGGTTTCGGTCCGGGCGCGGTTAACGCGTTCACCAGCTGTGGAGCCCCAGATGATCAACGCAAGACCCCTCGCGCCCCTCGCAGCCCTTCTGCTCGGCGTCGTTCCAGCCATCGCCCAGGAGAGCGAACCGGCGGTGATCTTCGATCTCGGCGGCAAGTTCGACCGATCCTTCAACCAGGCCTCCTACGAGGGCGCGGAGCGGTTCAAGGCGGAGACCGGCATCGCCTACCATGAATTCGAGCTTCAGTCCGACGCCCAGCGCGAGCAGGCGCTGCGCCGCTTCTCCGAACAGGGATACAACCCCATCGTCGTCGCCGGCTTCTCGAACGAATCCGCGATGAAGGCGGTCGCGCCCGACTATCCCGACACGCATTTCGTCATCATCGACGCCGTGGTGGACCTGCCGAATGTGCGTTCCGTGGTCTTCAAGGAGCAGGAGGGCTCCTATCTCGTCGGCCTGCTCGCCGCGATGGCCTCGGAGACCGGCAAGGTCGGTTTCGTCGGCGGCATGGACATCCCGCTCATCCAGAAATTCGCCTGCGGCTACGTTCAGGGCGTCAAGGCCACCAATCCCGACGCGACGGTCTTCCAGGCGATGACCGGAACGACCGGCGCGGCCTGGAACGACCCGGTTCGGGGAGGTGAGTTGGCGAAGAGCCAGATCGACCAGGGCGCGGACGTGGTCTATCACGCGGCGGGCGGCACCGGGATCGGCGTGCTCCAGGCGGCGGTGGACGCGGGCGCGCTCGGGATCGGCGTCGATTCGAACCAGAACTACCTGCATCCGGGCCACATGCTGACCTCGATGGTGAAGCGGGTCGACGTGGCGACCTATGCCGCGCTCATGGACGAGCGGAACGGCGCCTGGACGCCGGGCGTCGAGGTGCTCGGGCTCGCAGAGGATGGGGTCGGCTATGCCAGCGACGAGCACAACGCCGAGCTCCTGACCGAGGAGATGCTGGCCGCCGCCGAGGGCGCGAAGGAGAAGATCATCGCCGGCGAGATCGAGGTGCACGACTACTCGACCGACGGCGCCTGCCCGGCGCGGTGAGCGCGGCTCGCATGCGCGCCGCCGGCGATACCGGGCTTGCGATCGAACTCATCGGCATCTCGAAGAGTTTCGGACCCGTACAGGCGAACCGCGACATCGACCTCGCGGTCAGACGGGGCACGATCCACGGCATCGTCGGCGAGAACGGCGCGGGGAAATCGACCTTGATGTCGATCCTCTACGGCTTCTATCAGGCCGACGCGGGCGAGATCCGCGTCAACGGCCGGCCGAGATCGATCCCGGACAGCCGCGCGGCGATCGCGGCCGGGATCGGCATGGTGCATCAGCATTTCATGCTGGTCGAACCCTTCACCGTGCTCGAGAACATCGTGCTCGGCGCCGAGGACGGGCCCCTGCTCCGGCCGTCGCTCGCCAAGGCGCGGGACGAGCTCGGGCGGCTGGAGCGCGACTACGAGCTAGAGGTCGATCCCGACGCCGTCGTCGGCGACCTCTCGGTCGGGCTGCAGCAGCGCGTGGAGATCCTGAAGGCGCTCTATCGCCAGGCGGATATCCTGATCCTCGACGAGCCGACCGGCGTGCTGACGCCGGCCGAGGCGGATCACCTTTTCCGCATCCTCGGCGGTCTCAGGGACGAGGGCAAGACGATCATCCTGATCACCCACAAGCTTCGCGAGATCATGGCGATCACCGACGATGTGAGCGTGATGCGGCGCGGCGAGATCGTGAAGACGCTGCGAACGGGAGAGACGACGCCCGAGGAACTGGCCGAGCTCATGGTGGGCCGCCGGGTCCTGCTCAGTGTCGAGAAGGCCCCCGCCGAGCCCGGCGAAACGCTCCTGGAAGCGCGGAACCTGTCCCTCACCGATGCGCGGGGCGTGCGCCGCCTCAGGGATGTCTCGCTGAGTGTGCGCGCGGGCGAGATCCTCGGCATCGCGGGCGTGGCGGGGAACGGCCAGTCGGAGCTTCTGGAAATCCTCGCCGGAATCCGGCCGGCGACTTCGGGCGAGGTGCTGCTCCGGGGCGAACCGCTCGACATCTCGCGCGCCACGAGCGGCGCCGCGCGCCGGGAGGACGGCATGGCCCATGTGCCCGAGGACCGGCACCGCCGTGGCCTCGTCATGCCCTTCCCGGCCTGGGAGAACGCCTGCCTCGGCTATCAGGGCGAAGACCGCTTCTCGGCGGCGCTGGGGCTTCTCGACCGGGCCGCGATCCGCGACTCCTCCCGCGCCGATATCGAG
The DNA here is from genome assembly GCF_047275745.1 of Amaricoccus sp. W119. Lineage (NCBI taxonomy): Bacteria > Pseudomonadati > Pseudomonadota > Alphaproteobacteria > Rhodobacterales > Paracoccaceae > Amaricoccus > Amaricoccus sp. W119. The sequence continues at coordinate 13,233 of NZ_JBKQWU010000023.1, forward strand.
CGGTTCGACATCCGCCCGCCCTCCTGCGACCTGCGGGCGGCGAGTTTCTCCGGCGGGAACCAGCAGAAGATCGTGATCGCGCGCGAGATCGGCCGTGACCCGGACGTGCTGCTCGTCGGCCAGCCGACCCGGGGCGTCGATATCGGCGCCATCGAGTTCATCCACCGCCAGATCGTGGCACTCCGCGACCGGGGCAAGGCCATCATTCTCGTCTCGGTCGAACTCGACGAGATCCGGACGCTCTCGGACCGGGTCATCGTGATGTTCGACGGCGCCATCTCCGGCGAGCGCGCCGCGGCGGAGACCGACGAGCGCGAGCTTGGCCTGCTGATGGCCGGCGTCGATCCGGGCGCGAAAGGCGCCGCGTGAAACCCGCCCTGCCCCGCTGGGCCGATCTCGCCCTCATCCCCGCCGTGAACCTCGCGCTGGCGCTGCTCGTCGGCGGGCTGGTGGTGCTCCTGATCGGCGAGAGCCCGCTGCGCGCGGTGCAACTCCTCGTCACCGGGTCGCTCGGCTCCTCCTACGGGATCGGCTTCACGCTCTATTACGCGACGACCTTCGTCTTTACCGGGCTCTCGGTCGCGGTCGCCTATCACGCCGGGCTCTTCAACATCGGCTCGGAGGGCCAGGCGCAGCTCGGCTGTCTCGGCGTCACGCTTGCCTGTCTCGCGCTCGACTGGACGCACTGGATCGTCGTGCTTCCCGTCGCGATCCTCGCCGGCGGCGCCTTCGGCGGTGCCTGGGCCTTCATTCCGGGCTACCTGCAGGCGAAGCGCGGCAGCCATATCGTCATCACGACGATCATGTTCAACTTCATCGCCTCGGCGCTCATCGTCTATCTGCTCGTCAATACGCTGAAGGTGCCCGGCTCGATGGCGCCCGAGTCGCGGACCTTCGAGGCGGGCGCGCATCTGCCGTTCTTCCACGAGATGCTGGCGGCGGTCGGGGTCAGGGTCTCGCGGACGCCGCTCAACCTCTCCGCGCTGATCGCCCTCGCCGCCGCGGCGCTGACATGGGCGCTCATCTGGCGCTCAAGGCTCGGCTACGAGATGCGCGCACTCGGCCATTCGGAGCCGGCGGCGGTCTACGCCGGCATCGACCCGGCGCGAACCATCATCGTCGCGATGATGCTCTCCGGCGCACTGGCCGGACTCATGGCGCTCAACGTCATCATGGGCTCGCAGCACCGCTTCGTGCTCGATTCGGTCGGCGGCGCGGGCTTCGTCGGCATCGCGGTCGCGCTCATGGGCCGCAACCATCCGGTCGGGATCGTGCTCGCGGCGATCCTCTTCGGCATTCTCTATCAGGGCGGCTCCGAACTCGCCTTCGAGATGCCGAATGTCAGCCGCGACATGATCGTCGTCATCCAGGCGCTGGTCATCCTCTTCGCCGGCGCGCTGGAGAACCTCGCGCGAGATCCGATCGAACGGATTTTCGCGCGGCGTGGCCGGCGAGGGAGAGCGGCGTGATGGAGTTCGACACCATCCTCCAGCTCGCGGGGTCGAGCCTGCGCCTCGCGGCGCCGCTCCTGCTCGCCTGCCTCGCCGGGCTCTATTCGGAGCGGGCGGGGATCTTCGACATCGGGCTCGAAGGCAAGATGCTCGCGGCGGCCTTCACCGCCGGGGCCTTCGCAGCGGTGACGGGCTCGGCCTGGCTCGGCCTCCTCGCAGGTGTCTGCGTCTCGGTCCTGCTCGGCCTGCTGCATGGATTCGCCTCGATCACGCTCAAGGGCAACCAGATCATCTCCAGCGTCGCGATCAATTTCCTCGCCTCCGGGCTGACGGCGCTGATCGGCCAGAACTGGTTCCAGCAGGGCGGGCTCACGCCGCAACTTTCCGGCGCGGCGCGGTTCCAGCCGATCAGCCTGCCCTTCGCCGAGGCCCTGCGCGACGTACCAGTCCTCGGCCCGGTCTACGGCGGGCTCATCTCCGGGCAGAACATCCTGCTCTATGTGGCGCTCGCCGCCGTGCCGCTCACCTGGTGGGTGCTGCACCGGACGCGTTTCGGGCTTCGGCTCCGCGCCGTGGGTGAGAATCCGGGCGCGGTCGATACCGCGGGCATCTCGGTCACGCGGCTGCGCTACGGCGCGGCGTTGATCTGCGGGCTGCTCTGCGGTATCGCCGGTGCCTATCTCTCCACCGCCATGTCGGCGGGTTTCACGCGGGAGATGACGGCCGGCAAGGGGTTCATCGCGCTCGCCGCGCTGGTCTTCGCGAAATGGCGCCCCTGGCCGGCGCTCGGCGCCTGTCTGCTCTTCGGCCTGCTCGAAGCCATCGGCATCCGCTATCAGGCGATCAGCCTGCTCGGCTGGCGGGTGCCGGTCCAGCTCATGCAGGCGCTGCCCTATATCCTGACCGTCGTCATCCTCGCCGGTTTCGTCGGCAAGGCGATCCCGCCCAGGGCGGGCGGCCGGCCCTATGTGAAGGAACGCTGATGGAGGCGATCGACATCATCCGGGAGCGCGCGGGCGCGGAGCCGGTCCGGTTCGGACTGATCCTCGGCTCGGGCCTCGGCCATCTGAGCGCGGCGGTCGAGGGCGTCGCGATCGACTACGCCGATCTGCCCGGCTTCCCTGAGACCGGAGTCTCCGGCCATAATCCGAAGCTCGTCGTGGGACTCCTGGAGGGCCAGCGCGTCGCGGTGCTGGGCGGGCGGGCGCATTACTACGAACATGGCGATCCGGCGGTCATGCGCCCGGCGCTCGAAACCCTCAAGGCGCTCGGGGCGGAGGCGCTGCTTCTCACCAACGCGGCCGGGTCGTTCCGCCCCGACATTCCCCCGGGCGATCTGATGCTGATCCGCGATCACCTCAACTTCTCCGGGCGCAACCCGCTCATCGGCGAGCCGACTGACGCGCGCTTCGTCAACATGGTGGACGCCTACGATCCCATGCTTCGAGCCGCGCTCATGCGCGCGGCCGGGGACGAGGGGATCGCGCTTGAGGATGGCGTCTATGCCTGGTACTCGGGCCCCTCCTTCGAAACCCCGGCGGAGATCCGGGCGCTCCGTATCCTCGGCGCCGACGCGGTCGGGATGTCGACGGTGCCCGAGGTGATCCTCGCGCGATTCCTCGGGATAAAGGCGGCCGCGATCTCGACCATCACCAACATGGCCGCCGGAATGAGCGACGAGAAGATCAGTCACGAACACACCAAGGCCATGGCCCCGCTTGGCGCCGCGAAGCTCGAACGCATCCTCCGCGCCTTCCTGCGCGCCTGCCCTCCACCCTGATCCCCGCCCCCCAGATCCCGCCGCCCTGACCTCGCGCCCCTTCACGCGAGTTTGGAGGTGAAATCCGGCTCGGGACCGGCTATCCCGATGGCACCGGAACAGGGTTGCCATGCAGATTTACCTCCCCGTCGCCGAGGTTTCCGTCAATATCCTGATGCTGCTCGGCATCGGGGCGATGGTCGGCGTGCTCTCGGGCATGTTCGGGGTCGGCGGCGGGTTCATCCTGACGCCGCTCCTCTTCTTCATCGGCATCCCCCCGACCGTCGCCGTCGCCTCCGCCGCCAACCAGATCGCCGGGTCCTCCTTCTCGGCGCTGCTCGCCCACCTCAGGCGCAAGACGGTGGATTTCAGGATGGGAACGATCCTGATGATCGGCGGTGTGCTCGGCTCCTGGATCGGCGTCCAGATCTTCACGGTGCTGCGCAAGGCGGGGCAGTTCGAACTCGTGATCAGCCTGCTCTACGTCGTCATGCTCGGCACCATCGGCGGGCTGATGCTGGCCGAGAGCATCCGCGCGCTCCGCAGGGCAAAGGACCCGAACGCCGCCCTCGTGCGGCGCAGGCGCCATACCTGGGCGCATGGCCTGCCGCTCAAGATGCGCTTCCGCGCCTCGCAGCTTTATGTAAGCGCGATTCCGCCCTTCGTGATCGGCGCGGTGGTGGGCATCCTCGCCGCGGTCATGGGCGTCGGCGGCGGCTTCGTCATGGTGCCGGCGATGATCTACATCATCGGCATGCCGACGCAGGTCGTGGTCGGCACGTCGGTCTTCCAGTTCCTTTTCGTCACGGGTTTCACGACGATCCTGCAGTCGATCGAGAACCGGTCGGTCGATGTGTTCCTCGCGCTGATCCTGCTCGTCGGCGGTGTCGTCGGCGCGCAGATCGGCGTGCGTTTCGCGGCGAAGCTCCGCGCCGAGCAACTCCGCATCCTGCTCGCGCTGCTGGTGCTGCTCGTCTGCCTGAAGCTGCTCGTCGATCTCGTGATCCGGCCCTCCGAGGTCTATTCCATCCTGGCGAGTTGATGCGGCGGGGACTGATCCTCCTCGGGCTCTGGCTCGCATGCCTCTCCGTCCCGGCGGTGGCGCAGGAGTCCGTGGTCACGGGCCTCTCGACCGACCGGATCGCGCTGACCGCCCGCTACGAGGGGTCCGAGATCCTCGTCTTCGGCGCGATCCGGCGTGACGCCCCGAACCCACCCGGCACGCCGCCGCCCGATGTGATCGTCACGCTGAAGGGGCCGCCGCGATCGGTCATCATCCGCCGCAAGGAGCGCATGTTCGGCATCTGGCTCAACACCGACGCCGTGCGGGTGCGCGGCGCCCCGAGCTACTACGCGGTCGCGGCGACCCAGCCGCTCGCCGGGCTCCTGACCGAAACCGAGCGGCTGCGCCACCAGATCGGGATGGATCAGGCGGCGCGGCGCGTGGAAGGCGTGGCGGGCCTCACCGATACCGGTGACTTCACCCGTGCGCTGAGCCGTATCCGGTACGGTCAGGGGCTCTACAGCCAGCAGGACGGCGGGGTTTCGCTGGCCGAGGAGACGCTGTTCCAGGCACGGTTCGTACTGCCGGCGAACCTCGTCGAAGGCGATTACGACGCGGAATTCTTCCTGGTCCGCGACAGGCGTGTTATCAGCTCGGCGAATACGATCATCACCGTCGAAAAGGCCGGGATCGAGCGCTGGCTCTACAATCTCGCGCATCGCAAGCCGTTCCTCTACGGATTGCTCGCCGTCGGGCTGGCGCTCGTCTGCGGCTGGCTCGCCAACGCGGCCTTCGCCTACCGCCGACGCTGAGCGCCCGGGCCGTTCCGGACCCGCCCCGGATCAAGGCTTGCCAAAACACCGTGACCCGCGGGACAATATCGCGGCAATTTGGCGAAGGGTCCGACTCGGTTCCCGGCAAGTATATTTCAACGCGGTTACCTCCTGCGAACAGGCGGACCGCGAAAAGGCAGGTTCTGAATGACCATCGCAATGGTCGAGGCGGGGGGGCAGCCGGACCACGCGGGAGCGGACACGACCGCGCCGTCGCGGGCGCGATACATTGAGCAATCTCCGGGGCAGTCGCTGGGGCAGTCGCCGGGGCCATTCATGGCGGACATGTTCGAGGACATCCTGCCCCATCGGATGATCCCGCTTCCGAAGCGCCATGCCGAGGGGACGCATCGCGCCGAGGCGCTCGCGGTGACGCTGGCGCGTCTGCTTCCGCGCATGGGTGAGTTCGGCGTGACCCGGCTCGGCCGCCTGACCGGGCTCGACCGGCTCGGCATGGAAGTGATGATGGCGACGCGGCCGAACGCGCGCTGTGTCTCGGTCGCGAACGGCAAGGGTCTCTGCGCCACCTCGGCCAAGGTCTCGGCGCTGATGGAGGCCATTGAGACCTGGCATGCCGAGCGGCCCGATCTCGCGCTCCGCTTCGGCTTTCCGGAGGACGTCGGCGCGGCGGATTGCCCGGCCTGGCTCGACGGGCTGCCGCGGCGGCCGGACAGCGCGGCCGATCCCGGTCCGATCCTCTGGGCGCGCGCGCGCGACCTCATCTCGGGTGGCACGGCCCTGGTGCCGTTCGATCTCGTGCATTGCGACTGGCTCGACGCGGTGCCCACCCACGGCTTCCACGGCTCGACCAACGGGCTTGCCTCGGGCACGCATCCGGTGGAGGCGGCGCTTCACGGGCTCTGCGAGGTGATCGAACGCGATTCCTGCGCGCTGTTCGACCTTCTGCCGGCGGAGCATCGCGCCCGGCGGCGGCTCACGGTCGAGAGCGTCGCCGGGCCGTCGGTCCGCGGGCTGATCGAACGCGCCGAAGCCCAAGGCTTCCGGCTCGCGCTCTGGGACGCGACGAGTGACATCGGCGTGCCCGTCGTGCTCGCCGCGCTCATCGACACGCACGCGCCCGAGACGCCCTCGGGCTTCGGGTCCGGCTCGCATCCCGACCCAGAGGTCGCAGCGGCCCGGGCGATCACCGAGGCGGCGCAGACCCGGCTGATCGCCATCGCCGGCACCCGCGACGATCTCGGACCGGCGATCTTCGCGGGCGAGACCGGGCTGCGCTTCCGCTGGGCGGTCCGCGACACCGGTGGCGCCGGCCGCGACTGGGCCACCTTGCCCAACCTCGCCGGCGACTGCATCCGCGCGGATCTCGCGCGCGTGATCGCCGCGACGGCCGGGGTGACGGAGGCGGTCTTCGCGGTCGATCTGTCGCACGAACCGGGGATCAGCGTGGTCCGGGTGATCGTCCCCTGGCTGGAGGCGGCGGGACCGGCCGAGGTCCGGCCCGGCCGCCGCGCCGCGCGGGCGGCGGAGGTGATGGCATGAGGGCGGTCGTCTTCGTCGGGCCGAGCCTCGGCACGCCGCCCGCGCCGGTTCCGGGTATCACTCTCAAGCCTCCCGCCGTCGCCGGAGACCTCTACGCGGCGGCGCGCGACGGCGCCGAGGTGATCGGGCTCATCGACGGCGCCTTCGAGGATCGCGCGACGGTCTGGCACAAGGAGATCCTCTTCGCGCTGTCGCAGGGCGTCCGGGTTCTCGGCGCTGCGAGCCTCGGCGCGCTGCGCGCGGTCGAATGCGCGCCCTTCGGCATGGAGGGGATCGGCGAGATCCACGCGCGCTTTCGGGACGGGCGGCTTGAGGACGACGCGGAACTCGCGCTGATCTTCGGTCCGGCGGAAATGTCCTACCCCGCGCTGAGCACCCCGCTCGTCAACATCCGCGCCACGATCGAACGCGCCGAGGCGGAGGGTGTCCTCGTCGCGGCGGAAGCGGCGGAGATGCTTGGACACGCGCGAGGCATCTTCTTCAAGGACCTGACCTGGCCGCGCCTGCTCTCCGACCCGCGGGCAAGCTGGACGGCGGAGGCGGCGGACCGGATGGAACGCTGGCTTCCCGGGGGCGAGGTCGATCTGAAGCGCGAGGACGCGCTCGCGCTGATCGACGCGGTGGCCGCCGCGCTCGACGAGGCCCCGCCAGCGCTCCCCGGCTTCCGTTTCGCCGAGACACGGGCATGGCGCCGGGCCGTGGAATGGTTCGAGCGCGACGGCGGCGGCGCGCTCTCCCCGATCGAGGAAGCGGTGCTCGACGAGATGCGGCTCGACCCGGCGCGCTTCGAACGCGCGCTCATCCGCGCCTTCGCCCGCCGCGCGGCCCGGGGGAGCGATGCGTCAGCGGCGAGCGCGAGTGGCGAGCTGATCGAGGACCTTCGCCTGCGGCTCGACCTGCCGACGGCCGGAGCGTTCCGCGCCTGGCTCGCGGAGGTGGAGGCGGAGCCGGCGGCGCTGGCACAGGCGCTCGATGACGAGGAAACGCTCCAGACCGCGCTGGAAGCGGCGGTACCCCGGCTCGCGCCTGCGATTCTGGACGAGGCTCGGATCGACGGGAAATTCGAGGCGCTGGCCGCGCGGGCCGAGGCGAAACGCGCGGCGACAGCCCACGGCCCACAGCCGCGCTACGACGAGGCGGAACTTCGGGCGTTGCTCGGAGATCTCTGCGCCCGGCGGCGGCTCTCGCTCGAGACCGACGACCTCGACGCGCTCGCCCGATCGCTCGGCCTCGCGGACCGGCGCGCGCTCCACCGCCTGCTCCGGGCCGAGGAAACATTCGCCACCGCCGCGCGAAGGGAGAGAACCGCATGAGCTACGCGAGGGTCCGGCCGGAACGGACACGGGTGCGGCTCTTCCCGCAATCGCCGGGCGCGGGCGAGGCGCGGCTGGAGACGGTGGAGCTGTTCCCGCGCCGCGGCATGGTCGGAACGGGGCCGGAAGACGACCGGATGTACGTGACCGAGGCGCCGGACAAGCGCCCGTATGGCGAGGTCGGTTCGCAATGGCGCGACCTCTTCCCACCCTATCGCGGCAAGGCCGGCATCGCGGTCGCGCCGGGGCCGGACGGGCATTTCGATCATCTGCGCCCCGGCGAGGCGGGATTCCGGCAGGTGCATCTCTACGGCTGCGCGCGCATGGCACTCGACATCTGGGAAGGCTATCTCGACGAGCGCATCCCCTGGCATTTCGAACGGCATTTCCCGAAGCTCGAAGTGCTGGCGCTGCGCGGCTGGGACAATGCGCATATCGGCTACGGCTATCTCGAAGCGGGGGATTACCAGCTCGAAGATGGCACCTTGGCCGATTACGCGCTCGATTTCGATGTCGTCGCGCATGAGATCGGCCATGCGATCATGATGAGCTTCGCCGGGCAGGTTCCGTTCAGCCGCAGGACGGCGGAATACGGCGCCTTCCACGAGGCCTCCGCCGACTGGGCCGCGCTGGTCGCATCGCTGCATTTCGAACAGGCGGTCGCCGGGCTGCTCGGGACGACGGGCGGCTATCTCGAAGGCTTCAACCAGCTGACCCGGTTCGGCGAGTTGAGCCCGAACCGGCAGATCCGGCTCGCGAACAACACGCGCACGATGTGGGATTTCCGTGACGGCTGGGACAGCGAGCACGACCTCGCGCTGCCGCTCATCGCCGCGCTTTTCGACGCCTTCGTCCAGATCTACAAGGCGATCCTTGTGCGCGAGGGCGTCATCCCGCGCGGGTTGGCGCGACTTGCGGAGCAGGCCGAGGCAGAGCCGCCGCTGCGGCCGGAAGTTTCCCGGCACTTCGCCCACTGGCACGCGCGCCGGCCCGAAGCCTTCCACGACGCGCTGGCCGAGGCGCGCGACGTCGCCGCGCTGATGCTGGTCGGCGTCTGGGATCTCGCCGACCCGCGCGACTTCAGCTTCGCGCAGTTGCCGGAGCTCTTGCGCGAGGTGGACTGGCGCGACTTCGAGGGCGAGCTCTACCCGATCGTGCGCGGCTGCCTCGGCAAGCGCGGGATCGGCCTCGTCCGCCCTGGCCCGCGGCTCCGCCCGCCCGACGAATCGAGCCACGTGCATTCCGTGAGGACCGTCATGCCCGATTGAGCGAGTTTCCCACCGCCGCGAAGAAATTCCCATAATGGAAAGGAGATTTGAGACATGGATGAAACGTTACTGGCAGGGTCGACGATCTGGCTGTTCGGCCGGGTCATGAAGGACATCACCCTCGACGGCAAGAAGACACCGGCGAAGCCGGATGGCCAGCTTGCCGGCGCGCTGAAGCAGGCCGAGGCTAAATTCGCCCGGATCTACAGCTTCGCCTTCGAGGGTAATCTGATCACCCTGGCGAAGCCCGCGATCTTTCTCGTGCACGGTGATGGCGACAAGATAGAAGACAAGACGCTGGCGGGGATCGGACTGGCGATCACCGCGGCGAATTTCGCACAGGATTTCAAGATCTGGCAGTACGAGCGGGACGACATCACCCTCCGCCTTGATCCGACCTCGGGAACCTTCGGCCGGGTGCTGATCCAGCAAGAGGTTGGCAAGGAAAGCCTGCAGGACTACGTGCGAGGCGGGGCCGATGTGGGCACGCCGACCTCGCTCGGCGCGGCACGGCGACCGCGTTCGCGCCTCTTCCGCTCCGACGACGAGTGAGCGCCGCGAAGCGCGCGGCGGCTAGAGACCCGCGCGCTTCAATCCTTCCAGCAAACGCTCGCTGTCCTCTGGTCGGCGATCCGGCACCGAAGCCACCCAGGTATCCGCCGTGAAATCCGGGAAGACCTGCCGGAGTTCCATGGCCGTGCGTTTCGCCTTGTCCAGGCTCCCCGCCAGCGCGTAGCTCGCCGCCAGAACCCGGCTCGACAGGCGCGGCCTGCGCATGCGCTGCACCGTACTGATCGCGGTCTCATAGTCCTCGCCGATGAAATAGGCGTGGGCGAGATCCTTGAGATAGTGGTCCGAAGCGTAAGGGTTGAGCCTGATCGCCCGCTCGAACAGCGGCACCGACTCAAGCGCCGATCCGCTGTGCTTCAGCGCGTCGGCATATTCGGCGAGGATGTCGGCGTCGCTCGGGTTCAACTGCATCGCGCGGCGGTACGCGGCCAGCGAGCGATCGTGCTCGCGCCGATAGAGCGCGACCCAGCCGAGCCCCGCGTTGGCGCTCGCATCGTTGATGTCGCAATCGACCGCGTTGAGGGCGAATTCCTCCGCCCGATCGAGCGCGGCCATCCGGTCCTGCGCCCAACGGTATTTCCACTGGAAGCCGTGCGCGCGGGAAATCCCCGAGAGCGCCCGGGCATAGCCGGTCTCCCGCTCCACCGCGCGGTTGAAATAGGAGATCGCCCTCAGGCAGCCGTCGGGGTCCACGCGCAGGATCTCGTCGATCCCCCGGATGCAAAGCTCGTAGGCCGCGAGTGATTCGGGGTCGCGGGCGCGGATGCGCGCGCGTTCGATCTGGTCGATCTCCACCATCAGCCCGGCGGCGACGGCGGTCGCGATCTCCGCCTCGATCTCGAACAGGTCCTGGCAGTCGTTGACGACGTTCTCGCTCCAGACGACGCGGTCGGTCTCGGCCTCGATCAGATCGAACTTGAGCCGCATCTTGGCGCCCATGTGCCAGAGCGTGCCCTGGGTGATGTAGCGCGCACCGAGGCGAGCGCCGATCTCGGCGGCGCTGAGACCGGCGCCCGCGAAATTCGTCGTGGTGGCATAGGCGATCACATCGACGCGGCGGAAGCGGGTCAGGTGGCCGATGATGTCGACGGCGAGACAGGTCGCGAGGATCGCGCCGTCCTCGTGATCGCCGAGCACCGCGATCGGCAGAACCGCGATCGACGGCGGCTCGAGCCCCTTCTCTTCCCGCGCCGGGGGCTCGGGCCGCGTCCGGACCTCGGCTTTCGGCGCCGGCGGCTCCAGCGCCTCGTAGCGTTCGGAGAAGGCGAGACGCTGGTCCCGCACCCAGTCCTCGAACTCGGGATCGGCGATATCGAGCCCTTCGACGAATTCCGGAGGCTCTCCCGTCAACTCCCATTCGCCCGGTTCGGGGTCCAGTCGCACGCGCACCCGATCCGGGTCGAGCCCGAGCCCGCCGTGGTCGGCGAGGATGCAGTCGCGGCTGTCGCCGAGGATGCGGCGGAGCCGCGCCAGTTCCTGCCGCAGGCTGCCGGCGCCGAGATCCCCCGGCTGCGTGCTCCAGAGCTTGTCCTGAAGCCAGACGCGGCTCCGCCGGTAATCGGGCGCGGCGCCCAGCAGCGCGAGCAGCCCCTGCGCCTTGCGCCCGGTCGGCGTGATGTCCGCGCCGTCACTCCTGAGGAGCCGCAGGCGTCCCGCCAGACGGAGTTCCAGTTCGAAGTCCGAGCCTTCGTGGCTGACCATGAAATTCAACTGCGCTACCCCCGGTGCGCGTCTCCGGCGCCGATTTCCAACACGAATTGAGCGCGAGGCGACCCCGTCCGGTGCTTCCCGCCCGCTACCAGAACATTTCGCGGCGGCTTGCCGCGCCGCAACGACGATCACCGCGCCGCGGCGGCAAGGATAACCGATCGGCGGTGATCCGCCGCCCCCAAACGAAAGCGGCTCACGTTCTCGTGATGATATTGGCGTTCACGCCCGACTTGGCTTAAGGCCGCGTCAATGGGCCGGTGAGAGAACCGGGGTGTGGTGTGACGAGAGGAGGCCTTCCGGATGATACGCCCGATCGCCTTTGCTGTGCTGCTCTGCTCCGCGGTCCCCGCGAGCGCCCTGACCCTCAATGAGCTTCGCTCGGACCCGCTATGGGTCTGCGCGCTCTACCGCGCGCGCGGTGATGTGCTCGCGGAGGAAGTCGTACGCCCGCTTGGCCTCTCCGCGGCGGAGCGAACCGAACCGGCGCGGATCTCCCACGCCCTGCGCTCCGCCGAGAAGCGCGGCGACCGCTACGCCGCGGCCGCGCTCGGCTGGTGGAAGCGCGCGGACGAGGCCGGCTGCGAGTGAGGCGGTTTACGGCGCGTTAACCTCGACGGTCTATCAGTCCCGGACCGGCCGCCCCGCGCGGCCCGCGCCGTCCGTTGTCCCGGATCGCGCAGCATCTCCCGAGAAAAACCGCCCGTCAGCACAGGATGGCCCCCTTGCGCCAGGCCTCTCCCCACTTGTCTCGCGCCAGCGCCGTCCTCCAAGGGCCGTTTCTTCCGCCCTTCAGCCCCGAGGACCCGCGATGATCAATATCGGCATCACGATCGAGCGCCTGCCGCTGCCCGCCACCACGCCCGCCCGGCCCGTCTCGGCGGGCGTCGTCGCCTTCTACGGCGACAGTTTCGCCGAAGGTTCCTCCGGCGGCGGCGATGTCAGCGCCTATAACGCGCTGCAACCGACACTGCGACGCTATCTGCTGGCGACCGGGACCGGCTATCGCACGGTCAATCACGCCGTCTCCGGCGCCTCCTCCGAGGCGGCGCTCACAGCCTGGCTCGGGCGCGCGATGCACCGGCAGTACAACTACATCTGCACGGGCCGCAACGACGCCGGGCGCTCGGCGGCCCAGATCCTCGCCAATGTCGATGCGATGCTCGCCGACCGGCAGCCGGGCGAGATCGTGATCCTCGGCTCGGTTCACAACTACAACAACGGCTCCGAGAACCCCGGATCGGCCGGCCATGCGAAATGGGCCGCGGTCAACGCCGGGCTCGCGGCGCGGGCGGATGGCGAGGCGGTCTTCTTCGCCGATCACCGGTCGGAAGCCGTCTACGAGCACAACGCCGACTGGGCCGAGGATGTCGCGCGCGCGTCGAACGATCTGCCCTCCGCCAGTCTCGTCGTCTCGGCCAATGACGCGCTGCACCTGAACGCGGCCGGCTGCGAGATGCAGGCGCGGATGATCCTGCGCGAGATCCTCGCGCATCGCGCGCTGACCGAACCCCGGGCCAATCTGCTCGCCAACCCGGATTTCGCCTCCGACATGACCAATGGGTGGAGCGCCTCGACCGAAACCACGCTCAGGGCATCCGGTGGCACCGTCGGGGTTTCCGGGCCCGCGGGTTTCAAGGGCTTCGCGCAGCAACTCCTGACCGAAGGCGCCGCCGGGCGCCGTTTCTTCGCGCTCTGGGACCTGCCGGCGCTCTCGACGGGCGGTGGCGCCGGCCTCTCCGTCCGGCTGCGCGAGAGCGCGGGCGGCGGCGCGATCTACGCCGCCGCCGACGCGGCCTATGCGCGGGTCGCGCGCGGCATGTTCCTCGCCGCCGAACCCGGCGCGGCCGGTCTGGCGCTGCAGTTCGAGGCGATCAACAATCCCGCGCTGACTTGGTCCATCGCAGCGCCGGCGGTCTATGAGGCCTACGATCAGCAGGTGATCTATTACGCGCCGGAAAACGTCTTGGCTCCGACCGTGACGCCCTCGGCCGCCGTCGGCGCCACGCTCACTGCGAACACCGGCGCCTGGGACGCCTATCCCGACGCGGCGCTCAGCCATCGCTGGCTGGTGAACGGGTCGGTGGTCGCGGGAGATGTGGCGACATTCACGCCGGAGGACTCGCACGAGGGCCAGATCCTCTCGCTCGAGGTCACGGCGACGAACGCGGCGGGCGCGACCGTCGCAAGCTCGGCGACGGCGGTGATCCGCGGCCGGCAGGCGCTGGTCAGCGAGACCTTCGACGGTCTCGCGGGCTGGAGCGCCGGCGCGGGCAATGCGATCTCGCTAGTCGAGGGACGGCTCCGCTGCGCCAACAACGGCGCGGCCTGGACGATCTCGCACCGCGCCGCCGCGATCCCCTGCGAGCCGGGCGCGCGCTACCGCGTCGCCTATGACTTCGTGAAGACCGGCCACAACGGCGTGCTCAGGATCGGCTGGGCGCCGAACGGCGAGGACGTGCGGCTGCCGGTCTCGGTGAGCGGCGGGTACGAGCATGTGTTCACCGCCGAGGCCTTGGCGATGTATCTCTCGCTTGCCTGCGACAGCCCGGCGACGACGGCGTATTGCGACTGGGACAACATCGTCATCGAAAAGCTCTGACGGGCCGAAAGCCCGGAAACTCCACCGCCGCGCCGATCTTCGGCGCGGCGTTCTCGTATCCCGGGTTCAGTCGATTTCCACTCCACGCCGCGCCATGGCTGCGATCGCTCCTGCGAAAAAATAGAACGGCGCGGCGATGAAACTCACCTCCATCCCACCCTCGCCGACGGCGTAGATGACATGGACGCCGAGAAAGCAGGTCATCGTGAGCGCCGCGGCGTCGAGCTCGCGGTTCCCGGACCGCCGCGCGAGATCGATAAGCCGGGCCGAGGCGGTGGCGATGGTCGCGAGAAAGGCGAGAAAGAGCGTGATCCCGACGACGCCGAGCCTGCCGTAGATCGAGACATAGGAATTGTGCGGCTCGCGCACCACGTCGTCGCTCAGACCCCGGAACGACGTCAGCGGCTGCCCGTATCCGAGACCGAGGAACCAGTCGAACGGACTTCGCGACAGGTTGCCCTGGATCTCCGCCCACCAGCGCATCCTGAGCCCGACCCCCTCCGCCGCGTCGCGCGTCGCCTCGCCGCCTCCGCCCCAGATCGCCTGGACGTGGCTCATCAGGAAATCGAGCGAGAAGGTCTGTCCGAGCCGCCCCGGCAGCCGGATGCCGCTGAGGAGGAAGAGCCCCGCGAAGACCGCGGCGAGCAGCGTAACCACGGCGAATTCGCGAAGCTCCCGGCGGGCGAAGAGCGCGAGCAGGGCGACGAGGAGGACCAATTGCAGATAGGTGATCCGCGCCTGCACGAAGACGATGAGCCACATCACGAGCAGCCCGGCGAGCGTGGCCCGGACAAGAGGCGGCCAGCTCTTGCGCAGCAGGATGTGACAGACGGCAGTCAGCGCGACGGAGGAGGTGTTGACGAAATTGAAGAAGAGCGGCGCCTCGTAGCCCGACATCGAGGATATCGTCGGCGAGAACCGCGCGAGTTGCCCCTGAAACGGATAAAGCAGCGCATAGAAGGCGACGCAGACGAAGACCAGATCGAGCCAGCGGGTCAACGCGGAGCGAAACCGCTCATCGCTTGCCAGCGCGAAACCGACGACGAAGAAGCCGCTTTCGAGGATGTTGGCCGCGTCGCGGATCGCCCAGACGCCGTGGCGCGGCACATCGAGGATCAGATGTCCGGCCGCCAGCACCCAGAGCCCGTAGAGCGGCGCGAAGGCCGCCGTGCCGGTGACATCGCCGAGGCTCCGCCCGCTCAGCACCAGCGCGGCGAGGCCGATCGCTAGCGCGATCTGGTTCACCGGAACGCCCGCCCCCCCCGGTGGCACGCGCAGAAGCATGAAGCCCGCTGTCAGGATGATGTCGCCCGCGAGCGTGGCGAACATCAGGTAGAGAACAGGCCGGTAGATCCGCCCCGGCAGGGCGGGCGTCACGTCCATCCCCGCCGGGCCAGCGCCGCCTCGTGGCTCACGATCTCCTCCGGCGAGAAGCGCGTGCCGAGGCGGCGCGCGGGATTGCCGCCCCGGATCTCGTAGGGCGCGACATCCGAGGTGACGACCGCGCCGGCGGCGATGATGGCGCCCCGGCCGATCCGCACGCCCGAGAGCACGATCGCGCCATAGCCGAGCCAGACGTCGTCGCCGATCTCGACACCGCCCGCCTGATGGCCGTTGCCGGGATCGCCGACCCAGGGCGCGCGCCGGACGGAGACGCCCAGCGTCCGGAAATCGTGGTCGAGCCGCCCGACGATGCCGACCGCGTTGGCGATCAGCACGCCCCGGCCGATCGTCCCGTCGGTCTCGATGGTGCACCAGCGACCGATGTAGGTATCCTCGCCGACCGAAAGCCGCCGCGGGGCCCAGAGACGCGATCCGGGTCCGACATGCACCCGGGGGCCCAGTTCCACGCGGGCGCCGACCGCGAGGCGGCGGTAAAGCCATGCGCGCAATCTTCTGGAAACCAACATCCGGTCAGCCTTGCCCCGCGCCCGCACCCGCGTCCTCACCCGGCCCGGAGCGTGGCGCGGAGAGGCGATTCGCGATGTTCACCCGGGCAATTCCACTGTTTCTCGCCCTCGCCGCGTTCATTTTCTCCGCCTCGCAACCCTGCGCGGAGCCGCGTCCCGCAGGCGGGAAACAGGTGGGATTTGACGAAACTCGCGATATCGGTGGCGTTGTTTCACAACGGGATTTCCTTCTCGGGCCGGGCCAGATCAGCGGGAAATCCGTTAAAAAGCCGATAAACTTCGCTCCGGGATCGCAAGGAAGCGGAAACGAGCCTGAACGGTCGCGCTCGAACAAATCGGCAACAAGTGATAGATCTTGCCCCATGACGCGGCTTCGGCGCGCGTCCGGTGGGGTGGGTTCAATGGTTTACGATCTGTTGCCGGATGTCTCCGGCACGGCGGTATTCTTGCGTCCCGGCGACGACATCCAGTCGATCGTCGATGCGAGCCCGGAGGGTCAGGTCTTCGTCCTGACCGCCGGTCTCTACCGCGATCTGACGATCACGCCGAAGAACAACCAGACCTTCATCGGCGAGGATGGCGCCGTCATGAGCGGCGCGGTCGCCATCACCGGCTGGAGCCGGGAGGGTGATCTCTGGTCGGCCGCGGGCTTTCCCGCCGCCGGTTGGTCGCATGGCGACGGTCGCGACGGCGTGGCGGCGCTGACCGAGGACCTCTTCATCGACGGCGTGCCTCTCGTGCGCGTGGCGAGCCTCCCGGAGGTGACGGAGGGAACGTTCTACTACGATGGCGAGCGGGTCTACACCGGGGCCGATCCGACCGGAAAGGCGGTGGAGGCCTCCGCGAGACAAGTGGCCTTCGCGGGCGAGGCCACGACCGGCGTCACGCTGATCAACCTCCGGATCACCCAGTATGCGAGCCCGGCCCAGCACGGCGCGATCGAGGCGCACCGAACGACGAACTGGACCCTGATCGACATCGAGGCAACCGGCAACCACGGCGCCGGCGTCTCGGCGGGCGACGGAACGAAGATCCTCGGCGGGGTCTATTCCCGCAACGGGCAGGTCGGCATCCATGCCTATGACACGACCGGCCTCGTCATCGACGCGGTGACCGCGAGCGGCAACAACTACGCCGGGTTCAGCCAGACCTGGGATTCCGGCGGCATCAAGATCCTGACCTCCGAAGATGTGACGATCCGCAATTCGGAGATCGCGGCCAACGCCGGCATGGGATTGTGGCTCGACTGGGACAACCGGAACGTCGCGATCGAGAACAATCTCGTGCGTGACAACGCCTATCTCGGGATCTTCTACGAGGCCTCCTACGACGCGGTCATCGCCGGCAACACCGTCAGGGACAACAACCGGAACGGCTATACGACCGGCTACTGGGGCTCCGACATCTATGCGACCTCCTCGGACGGGATCTCGGTCACCGGCAATCTCGTCGTCTCCTCGATCGGCCAGGGTATCGGGCTCGAGCAGAGCCCGCGCGCGGACGGCGCCCATGGCGCGCATGCGCTGCGGGACGTCACGGTCACCGGCAACACAATCGTCATGACCGGGGAGGGGATGAACGGTGTCGCGGGCGCGGTCGAGCGCGTCAACTGGGATGGCAATACCTATGTCGCGAAGGCGGCGGATGACCTGCGCTTCACCTGGGAGGACCGCTACCTGCGCGGAACGGCGGAACTCGCCGGGTCGGAGATGGACGCGGCGAGCCGCTTCCTCTACCGGCCCGATCTCTCAAGCTTCGCGGACGCCGGGTTCCTCACGGCCGGATTCGCGGATTACGATGTCTCCTTGGGCGAAAGCCTCGCCGTCGTGACCCGTATCGGCACGGCGGTGACGGGCACGCTCGGGACCGAGGCGCTGCTTCTCGCGGGCCCCGCGAACGGCACTGTCAGCCTGTCCGCCAGCGGGAGTTTTACCTACACACCCGCCGCCGGTTTCTCCGGGACCGATTCGTTCCGGTATTTCGCGATCGACGCGCACGGCGACGGGAGCATCGGCCTCGCGAAGCTCACCGTCGCCCCGGATACCCTCGTGCTCCGGGTCGCGGGCGATTCGTGGGACGGCGATCCCCGGTTCGACGTCACGGTCGATGGTGTCGTCTACCGGGGCCTTGGCACCTCGGCCTCCCACGCGCGCGGCGAATGGGAGGAGATCACCATCACGGGTGATTTCGGCACCGGCGATTCTGGTACCAGCGATTTTGGCACCGGCGATTTCGGCGGCCGCCCGGACAGCGTTTCCGTCACCTTCACCAACGACGCCTGGGGGGGGCCGGGCAAGGATCGCAACCTCTATCTCCGCGACCTGACCGTGAACGGCGAGACCCATGACGCGGCGACCGCGACCTCGACGGGCCACGCCGCGTCCAACGTCGCCCATCTCGTGACCAACGGCACGCTGACCTTCGACACGTCGGAGGCGGCGGATGAGCTCATCTTCCGGGTCGCGGGCGATTCCCACGCGGGCGACCCCGAATTCCGGCTCTCGGTGAATGGCGGGCCCGCCCAGACCTTCACGGTCAGTGCCTCGCGCGTGGCGGGGGAATGGCAGGAGATCGTCCTGCGCGGCGCGCTCGGCCCCGACGACGCCGTCAGCGCGCGCATCGAATTCGTCAACGACGCCTGGGAAGGCGCCGGCAGGGACCGCAATCTCTATATCGGCGAGGTCACCTACAACGGCCATAAGGTCAGCGCGATCCATGAGGGCAGCGTCGAGATCCTCGACGATGCGCTGCTCCTGCCCCGAAACGATGGGTTAACCTTCCTTCTCTAGCCCTGACGGAGACGCAATCACGCGTCCAGCAGGGAGAGATCCATGGTCGGACCCAGGGCCAGATCCATGGCACGGAACCGCGCCCGCGCCGCCGCTCCGCTCGCGTTCGCCCTGCTCGCATTCGTCCTTCTCCCGGTGACAGCCAGCGCCGAAAGCTACCGCCTGCAGCCCGGCGACGTGCTGGAGCTCCGCGTCGCAGGCCGCGCCAATATCCGCGAGAGCATGCCGGTCAATATCGACGGCGAGATCGTCGTGCCGCTCGCCGGCGTGATGCCCGCCGCCGGCCGCGCGCTCAGCGAGATTTCCGACGAGATCCGCCAGCGCATCGCGATGACGGCCCTGCCGGTCTCGAACGACCGCGGCCTCAGCAGCGCCGAGCATGTCCATCCGAGCCTCGTCAGCGTCAGCCTGCGCGGCTACCGGCCGGTCTATGTCGATGGCGCGGTACGGCGGCCCGGGGCGCATGACTTCGTGCCCGGTCTGACCGTGCGACAGGTGATCGCACTGGCGGGAGGGACCTCGCCGGTCGAGGATTCCGAGGACCCGGCGCTCCGGATGATCGCGCTCAGAAGCCAGCTCGAAGACCTCCGGGCCCGAGCCCTGGCGTCGCAGGCGAAGATCGACCGGCTGCGCGCGGAGATCGCCGAGGCGCCGACGCCCGGCCCGGGCCCGGACCGGACGGCGGAAGAGGGCGTGGGCAAGACCGGACCGGCCGTCCTCGAAGGATTGACCGGATCGGTCCGCCGTGAGCGCGTCCGCGCCGATTTCGCCTATTTCGACGCGGCCGCCGGTCTCGCCGCCTCCGAACACACGGCCCTGACCCGCCAGCTCGCCGCCGAGGCGGATGGCGCGGAGGCCGACGCGGAGGAATATGCCCGGCTGAGCGAGGCCGCCCGCGGCGGTACCGTCACCCAGGCCCGGCTCGCCGATTCGCGGCGCGGCCTGCTCTTCGCCCGCTCGAGCCAGTGGGAGACGCAGGCCCGGCTCGCCAGCATCGAGCGCGAGCAGGAATTCATCGGCAACCAGCGCGCCCAGCGCGGGCTCCGCGCGCGCGAGGAGGCGATCGAAGCCCTCGGCGCCGAGATCGTGAGCCTCACCGCGATCCGGGCGGAGCTCGGGGCCGCGCACAAGACGCTCGCCTATCTCTCGGACTACGCCTCCGAAACCCCCGGCGCGCGTCCCGCGAAGATCGAGGTGAGCCGCGGGACCGGTCCCGCGAGCGCGGTCCCGGCCGGCGAGGACCCCATCCTCAGGCCCGGCGACCTGATCCACGTCACGCTCGACCTGGCCCCGCGCTGACCCCTCGGCGCGTCCCCCCAAGCGCCACCCAGGCCCCACCCATCCCCCCAGAGGAGACGGCAATGACCGACTGGACCTCCCCCATCATCGAGTCCGGCCGCTGGCCAGCCGCGCGGCGGCACGACCCGGTCCTCGAGACCGACGAGAGCCTCGGGAACGCGCGGGCGGGGATGCGCTTCTTCCTCGGGGAGATGCCGGAACTCATCGACCGGATCGGCGCCGCGCCGGTCCGGGGCCGGATGATCGCGGTCTGCAACGTGCACATGCTGGTCAGCGCCGGACGCGACCCGGCGCTCGCCGATGCGATGCGGGGCGCCGCCTTCTCGATCTGCGACGGACAGCCCTTCGCCTGGCTCCTGTCGCTTCTTTCCGGGTCGCGCGTGTCCCGGATCACCGGCTCGGATGTCTTCGAGACCGTGCTGTCGCAGGGCCGAGCCCGGATCGCGCTCGTGGGCGGCGACGAGGCGACGCTCGCGCGCCTCGCCGAGCGGCTTCCGGCGGAACGGCGGCGCGACGTGCTGATGCTCGCGCCCGGAAAGGTCGTGGAGGGCGACGGGCCGAGCCCGGAGATCGTCCGGGCGCTGAACGACTTCGCGCCCCGGATCGTCTTCGTCGGCCTCGGCTGTCCGAAGCAGGAGAAATGGATGGCGAAGGCCATCGCCGAGGTCCCGGCGACCTTCCTCGGTGTCGGCGCCGCCTTCGACTACGGCACCGGCGAGGTGCGCCGCGCACCGAAGGCGATGCAGGTCGCGGGCGGCGAGTGGATCTACCGCTTGATCCAGCAGCCCCGGCTCGCACGCCGCTACTTCGGAACGCTCCTCCCCTTCCTCGGCCTGCTCGCCCGCGGGCTCCGCGCCGCGCCGGTCTGGACCTTCCGCGCCGCGGTTCACCGGCACGGCGAAGACCTCGGCGTTTGAATTTCGTCAACCATCCTCACCGATAACCGATCCGCGCGCACCGATCCGCGCACATATCCGCCCACCGGGGCCAGCCCGCGAGCAAAGGAGACATCGACTTGGGAACAGAACCGAAGGTCGCCTTGATCACGGGCGTGACCGGCCAGGACGGCGCCTATCTCTCGGAGTTCCTGCTCTCCCGGGGCTACATCGTCCACGGGGTCAAGCGCCGCTCCTCCTCCTTCAACACCGCCCGTGTCGAGCATCTCTACCAGGACCCGCATGAGGGCGATCCGCGGTTCATCCTGCATTTCGGCGATCTCACGGATTCGACCAATCTCATCCGCATCGTGCAGGAGACCCAGCCGGACGAGATCTACAATCTCGGCGCGCAGAGCCACGTCCAGGTCAGTTTCGAGACGGCGGAATACACCGCCAACGCCGACGGGATCGGCACGCTGCGGCTCCTCGAAGCGATCCGGCTCCTCGGGCTGACGAAGAAGACCCGCTTCTATCAGGCCTCGACCTCGGAGCTTTACGGCAAGGTCCAGGAGGTTCCGCAGCGCGAGACCACGCCCTTCTACCCGCGCAGCCCCTATGCCGCGGCGAAGCTCTATGCCTACTGGATGACGGTGAACTACCGCGAGGCCTATGGCATCCACGCCTCGAACGGCATCCTCTTCAACCACGAGAGCCCGCTCAGGGGCGAGACCTTCGTCACCCGCAAGATCACCCGCGCCGTCGCGGCGATCGCGCACGGCCAGCAGGACCGGCTCTATCTCGGCAATCTCGACGCCCAGCGCGACTGGGGCCATGCGCGCGACTACGTGCGCGGCATGTGGCTGATGCTGCAACAGGTTCACCCCGGCGACTACGTGCTGGCTACGGGCGAATGCTACCGGGTGCGCGATTTCGTCAACCTCGCCTTCCGTGAAGTCGGCATCGCGCTCGAATGGGCGGGCGAGGGCGTGGAGGAAAAGGGCTACGACGCGGCCGGGCGCTGCCTCGTCGAGGTCGATCCGCGCTATTTCCGCCCGACCGAGGTCGATCTCCTGATCGGTGCGCCGGACAAGGCGCGCGAGAAGCTCGGCTGGCGCCATGAGCTCCGCTTCGAGGATCTGGTCGCGGAAATGGTCGCGGCCGAGCTCGGCGAATTCGACGCCGCCCCCGCCGAGGTGATCCGGCTCGCCCGCCGGCGCAGCAATGGCTGAGCCGATGCCGGTCCGCTACAACCTCGCCGGCAAGCGCGTCTTCGTCGCCGGGCATCGCGGCATGGTCGGCTCCGCGCTCGTGCGCCGGCTCGGCTCGGAGGACTGCGAGATCGTGACCGCGCCCCGGCCCGGCGTCGATCTGACGCGGCAGACCGAGGTCCAGGCCTTCCTTCGGGAGACGCGGCCGCATGCCATCTTCCTCGCCGCGGCCAAGGTCGGCGGCATCCTCGCGAATGCGACGGCGCCGGCGGATTTTCTCTACGACAACCTGATGATCGAGGCGAACCTGATCCACGCCGCCCATGAGGCCGGGGTGGAGAAGCTGCTCTTCCTCGGATCGAGCTGCATCTATCCCCGGCTCGCGCCGCAGCCGATCGCCGAGGACGCGCTGCTCACCGGCCCGCTGGAGGCGACCAACGACGCCTATGCGATCGCGAAGATCGCCGGGATCAAGCTCTGCCAGGCCTACCGCGCGCAATACGGTGCCGACTTCATCTCGGCGATGCCGACCAACCTCTACGGCCCGGGCGACGATTTCGATCTCGCAACCAGCCATGTGCTGCCGGCGCTGATCCGCAAGGCGCGCGAGGCGCGGGTCCAGGGCGCGCACCGGTTGGAGGTCTGGGGCTCGGGCACGCCCCGGCGCGAGTTCCTCCATGTGGACGACTGCGCGGACGCGCTCGTCCATCTCATGAAGGTCTGGTCGGGGCCGGAGCATGTGAATGTCGGCGTCGGCGAGGATATCGCGATCCGCGACCTCGCCCAGCTCGTCACCCGGCTCTCGGGCTGGCAGGGCGAGTTCGTCTTCGACCCGACGAAACCCGATGGCACCCCCCGCAAGCTTCTCGACATATCGAGGCTCCGCAGCCTCGGCTGGCGCCCCCGGATCACGCTCGAGGAGGGTATCCGCGCCGTCATCGGATGGTTCGAAGAACAGGCGGCCCGCGAGACCACGCGCGAGGCAGCGCACGAGACCACCCGCCAGACCCGCGGCGAGGCCAGGAGCGCGCTGGCCTGAAGGCCGCGCCGGATCGGGAGAAACCCATGAATTCGATGAGCCCGCGGCACCGGCTGGGCGACGCGCCGCCGCCTCCGGTCGAGGACGACGGCGTTCCGAACCTGCGGCGGCTCAGGCTGCTCGCCGGCCGCCATCTGGGCGCGCTCCTGATCTCGGGCGCCGCCGGGCTCGGTCTCGCGCTCGTCTATCAGGCGCTGTCGAGCCCGGTCCATGAGGCGCATGCGATGGTGCTGATGAGCCGCCCGTCGCCGCTCGCCGCCGGTCTCGCGGAGGGACCTGGCGCGATCCCGGACGCGGAACTGCGCAACGAGCTCGAGGTGATCCGCTCCAAGGAACTCGCCGCCGAGGTCGTCGCGCGGCTCGGCTCCGCCGCCCTGCCCGGCGCGCCGGAGGATACCCGCGCGATGGACGAGCGCCTGCGCCAGTCGATCCGGGTCTCGCGCATCGAGGGATCGCACATCTTCATCATCGACGCGCGCGCGTCGGACCCGGAAGGCGCCGCGCGGCTCGCGAACGCCGTCGCCGGGGCCTATGTCGACCGGCGCGAGGCCGAGATCGCCGCGGCCGCCGCGGACCGCCGCGTCGCCCTCGAAGCGCGCATCGCCGAACTGCGCGCCGCCGTGGCCGCGCGGCAGGCGGAGATCGTCGCCGCCTCGCGGGATTCCAGTCGGTTCGAGGAGGCGATGGTCCGGCGCGGCGAACTTGAACAGCTGCTCGAGAGCGACCGCGCCGCCCATGCCCGCGCCCTCGCCGAGCTTCGCGAAACGGATCGGAGCGGTGATCCGGCGGAGCTTCGCGCGAGCCTGCTGAGCGACGCGGTGCCGCCGATGGAGCCGACCGGGCCGAAGCCCTTCATGATCCTGACGCTCGGCCTCTTCCTCGGCCTCGCCTGCGGCGGTGGGATCGCGCTCGCGCGCGAGAATCTCGACGACACGCTCAGGACCGGCGACGAACTCCGCCGCGCCCTTGGCCAGCCCTTCCTCGGCTATCTCCCGCGACTGCCCGGGGCGGGGACGCGCGAGGGTCTCGCCGATCATCCGGTCTGGCGGGTCGCGGCGGATCATCCCCGCTGCCGCTACGCCGAGACGCTGCGCTTCATCCGCGCCCGCGCCGAGCGGCGCGGTGGCCCGGGATCGGCGCCGGTCCTCGGCATCGCATCCGCCCGGGCCGGCGAGGGCAAGTCGCTCGCCGCCGCCAATCTCGCCGCCCTGCTCGCGGCGGAGGGTCTGAGGGTGCTCCTGATCGACGCCGACCTGCGGGGCACGGGGCTCGGGACCACCTTCGGCAATGGCGCCACCGTGANATCTCGCCGCCCTGCTCGCGGCGGAGGGTCTGAGGGTGCTCCTGATCGACGCCGACCTGCGGGGCACGGGGCTCGGGACCACCTTCGGCAATGGCGCCACCGTGACGCTCGCCGATCTCGCGGCTTCCGCCGGCCCCGCCGGGCCGCATCTGGCCGGTGGCGAGGGCGGGTTCACCTTCCTGCCCGCGCGCGGCGCCGCCGCCGCGCCGCTCTACATCTACGGCGAGAGACTGGCGCGGGTTCTCGACGGGCAGCGGGGGCATTTCGATTTCATCATCCTCGACCTGCCCGCGCTGGAGGATGCCGCCCATGCGCGCGGCGCGCTGCCCGTGCTCGACGGCTGGGTCGCGGTCGCGCGCTGGGGCGTGACGCCCGGCCAGGCGCTCCGGAGCATATTGCGCGACGATCCGGAGCTCGCCCGGAACCTGCTCGGAGCGGTGCTCTCCGACGTCCGGCCCGAAGAGCTTCGGCACTACACCCACCACGCGGGAGCGGGCGCGTGAGCGGCCGGCGCGCGGCCCGTCCGCGCCGGATGGCGCCGCTCCTCGTTCTCGGCGAACAGGCGGCCTTCGCGCTCACCAACCTCGCCTCGCAACTCCTGCTCGCCCGCGCCGTCGCACCGGAGGCCTTCGGCGCCTATACCGTCGCCTCCACCTTCTTCTTCATCGCGGCGATCGTGCACCAGACCTGCCTGGTCGAGCCGATGGTGGTCTTCTCCGCCGGGCGGCTGCGCCGGGCCCTCCCAAGCGATCACCAGTTGCTGCTCGGTCGCTGGTCGGTAGTCTTCGGCCTCGCCTGCGGCGCCGGCGCCCTCCTGCTCGCCGTGCTCGCGACGGCGCTCGGTGCCGGACCCGTGGGCGCCGCCCTCGCCGCCTTCGCAGCCGTCGCGCCCTTCGTGCTGCACCTCTGGTTGCTGCGCCGGATGGCCTTCTCGCTCGGGCGGCCCGACCTCTCCTTCGCGGCGACGCTGATCTATGCCGGGGCGACGCTCGGCGCCATCGGGGCCATGCTGGCCTTCGGCGCGCTCGGCGTCACCGGCGCGATCCTCGCCAGCGGCTTCGCCGCCGCCGCCTCCTCGGTCTTTCTGACCGCGCGCCTTCGCTGGCCGGCGAGAACCGACCCGGCGCCGCGCGATCTCGCGGCCCGGCACCTGCGCTATGGCCGCTGGGCGCTCGGGGCGGAGGCGGTGAACTGGGCGCAGACGAGCGGTCCGATCCTGATCCTGCCGCTCTGGCTCGGACTCGCCGCCTCGGCTGAGCTTCGCATGCTCGCGCTCGTCTTCATGCCGCTGCTGCAGGTCGCCTCCGTGGCGAGCCTCATCCTGCTTCGCCATCTCGCCGGAAGCGCACGTCCCGACCCGGCGACGATCATCACCACCTTTCTCACCCTCGCCGGCGGCGCCGCGGCCTATACGCTCGCCGTGGTCGCGGGCTGGACCGGGATCGGGCCGCGCCTCTTCGGCGCCGGCTACGCCATCGATCCGGTGCTGGTTGCGATCGGCGGCTGCGGCGCCACCAGCCTGGTCGCGGCGCAGGCCTTCATCGTGACGCTGCGCGCGCGCGAGCGCACCGGCGCGGTTCTGGCCGCCAATCTCGCAGCCCTCCTGACCCTCGTCGCGCTGATGCCCGCCGCGCTGCCGCATGGCGTCCGGGGCGTCGTCACCGCGCAGGCGGTCGCCTGGGCCGTCGCGCTCGTCGTCTCCGGGCTGCTCGCCGCCTACCGGCCGCGGCTCGGCGACTGGCTCCGTTTCGCGGGCGACGCCAACGATCCGAAAGCGGAGATCGCCTCTTGATCCGACATTCCGTCTGCATGGTCGCGGGCCGCGACGCGCTCGGCTGCGCGGAACTCGCGCTCGCCTCGCTCATCGCCAATTGCCGTGACGAGATCCGGGTCACGGTCCTGACCGACGGGTCGGCAGAGAAGCGCGCCTATGCCGAGCTTCTCGACCGCCTGCCCCCCGGCGTGCCGCGCGCGGTCCACGACGCGCATGACTGCGACGCGCGCGCCGAGGAGGTGTTCCGCGACCATCCGCGCGTCCGGGCCTTCCGCCGGGGCCACCCGTGCTGGCGCAAGATCACCGATCCCACGCTCTTCACCGAGCCGGGCGAAACCACCATCGTCCTCGATCCAGACATCGTCTTTCCGAACCCCTTCACCTTCGAGGCGACCCCGCCGGGCGGTCTCCTGCTCATGCGGCAGACCCGCCACTGCCTGCTGCCGCCGGATGTGGTGCGCGCCGCCTTCCGCGCCGGTTACGCGCTGACGCATCACACCGATATCGGCGTGGCGCAGCACGGCGCGCTGCCCTGGGAGTGGATCGACGAGGCCATCGGGCGGATCGGCGGCGAGAGCCTGCCGCGGGTCGCGCATGTCGAATCGATCCTCTGGGCGATGATCGCGGCGCGAATGGGCGGCGGCTATCTCGACCCGACCGCCTGGGCCTGCTGGGAGCGCACGGCGGGCAAGCGGCTTCTGATGCTCGCGGGGCTGGGCGGGCCGGAGCTCCTGCGGCTCGAACCGGTGCGCTGGCTCAAATGCTTCCACGGCAGTTCGGGTGCCAAGGACTGGCTCGTGGAAGCGTCCCGCCGGGGCATTCTGCGGGGCGGCGCGCCCTGGCTCACGCCAACGAGGCTCCTGCCGTTCGAACCCATCAGCCCGGAGGAGTTCGAGCGCGGCGAGCGGGCGAAGGCGCGCTACCACGGCGCGATGCGCGCGCTGAGGCTTCGCGACCCGTTCGAACCCGCGCCGGCGCCATGACCCGCCGCTTCCTGCTCTCCTGCTTCGCCTGCGACCCCGGCGCCGGATCGGAACCCTACGTCGGCTGGCATTGGGCGCATGACGTCTACGCCGGGCGCGAGCGGGTCGTGCTCACGCGCCGCCATCACCGCGCGGCGCTCGCGGGGCGGGCCGGCGACGGGCTCTCGTTCCGCACTTTCGATCTGCCGTTCCTCGCCGGGCTCGACCACCGGCACCGGCTGATGAAGCTCTACTACATCCTGTGGCAGATCGCGGTCCTGCCCTACGCGGCCTGGATCGTCTGGCGGGAGCGGATCACCGACATCCACCACGTGACCTATAACGCGGTGGATTTCCCCGGACTCCTCTGCGCCATCCCCGGCCCGCGCTTCCTCTGGGGGCCGGCCGGCGGCGGCCAGACGCCACCCGCGGCGCTCGCCGCGCTTTATGGCGACGGCTGGACGCGCCAGCTCTGGCGCGGGCGGATGAAGGCCGCGCTGCGATTCAACCCCGTTGTCCGGCTCGCGCTCGCCCGCGCTTCTCTCGTCCTCACCGCCAATGCCGAGACCGAGGCACGCCTCGCGCCGCTGACCCGGGGCGGGAAGCTTCACCGGATGCTCGAGACCGCCGTCGCGCCTGGCACCATCGCCGCGGCGCCCCGCACAGCCCCGCGCCCGCTCCGGGTGATCTGGGTCGGGCGGTTCGAGGCGCGCAAGGCTCCAGGCCTCCTCATCGCAATCGCGCGCCGGCTCGCCGCGATGCATCCCGGCGCCCTCGACTTCACCATGGTCGGCGGCGGCGAGATGCTGGAGGGCATACGCGCGGAGGCCGCCGGCATTCCCGGCCTCACGATCCGGGGCGAACTGCCCTTCGCCGCGATGCGCGCGGCCTATGCCGAGGCGGATGTGCTGGCCTTCACGAGCCTGCAGGATACCTCTGGAAATGTGGTGCTCGAAGCGCTCGCGCGCGGAATGCCGGTCGTGGCCCTCAATCATCAGGGTTCCGCCGAGATCCTGCCCACCGGTGGCGGCATCCTCGTCGATGTCGGCCCGCCCGAACTCGTCACCGCCGGTTTCGCCGAGGCGCTTATCCGTCTCGCCGATCCAGAGGCCTACGCCGCCACCTCCCGCGCCGCGCTCGCCAACATCCGCGCGCATCACGGCTGGGAGAACCGCGCCATACGCTTCGCCGCGCTTCTCGACGCGATGGATCAGCCCTCGGCGAAATCCGTCCGGGCGATGCCGTAGCGGCGGAGCTTGTCGTAATAGGTCTTCTTCGGCAGGCCGAGGCTTTCCATCGCAGCCCGCGCATCGCCGCCGCTCGCCCTGAGCGCGGCGCGGATCTCCTCCGCCTCGAACCGCTCGACCCGTTCGGGCAGCGTCGGTTCCGGCGCGGCGCCCGCGATCCGCGCGGGAGCCGGCCCCTCCACGCCGAGAACCACCCGGTCGGCATAATGCGCCAACTCGCGGACATTGCCCGGCCAGTCATGCCCCGCGAGATGCGCGGCCACCGCCGGGCCGATCTCGGGCACCGGACGCCCGAACCGCTCCGCCGCGGCGCGGGCGAAATGCGCGAAGTGGAGCGGCGCGTCCTCCTTCCGCTCCCGCAGCGGCGGAATGCGCAGCGTCACCACGTTCAGCCGGTAATAGAGGTCCTCGCGGAACGTCCCCCGCGCCACCGGATCGCTGAAATCCACCTTGGTCGCGGCGACGACACGCAGATCGAGCACCCGACGCTCGTTGGTGCCGAGCGGCTCCACCTCGCGGGTCTCCAGAACGCGCAGGAGCTTCACCTGCACCGCCGGCGGACAGGATTCGATCTCGTCGAGAAAGAGCGTCCCCTTGTTCGCGTGCTCGATCCGCCCGATCCGCCGTTTCTGAGCGCCCGTGAAGGCGCCCGCCTCATGGCCGAAAAGCTCGCTCTCCAACACGCTTTCGGGCAGCGCGCCGCAGTTGAGTGCCACGAAATTATGCCGCGCCCGCGGGCTCCAGTGGTGCAGGAGACGCGCCACCACCTCCTTGCCCGCGCCGGTCTCGCCAAGGATCAGCACATCGACGTCCATGTCGGCGACGCCCCGGATCGTCTCGCGCAGGTGGCGGATGCCGGGCGAATCGCCGAGGAGCGGCACGTCGTCGGGCGGTTCCGCCGCCGCCGCCCTGAGCCGCCGGTTCTCCAGCACGAGCCGACGCTTCTCCGCCGCCCGGCGCGCGGCATTGACCAGCCGCTCGGCCTCGAAGGGCTTCGGGATGAAATCATAGGCGCCGTCCTTCAGCGCCGCGACCGCGAGGTCGATGTCGCCGTGCCCCGTCACCAGGATCACCGGCAGATCGGGGTCGAGCGCCTTCACCCGGTCGAAAAGCTGCAGGCCGGTCATCCGCGGCATGCGGATATCGGTCACGATCGGCCCCTCGAAGCCGTCGTCGAGCCGGGCGAGCGCGGGAGGAGCCGCCTCGAAGGCGAGCACTTCGAAACCCGCGAGCATCAGCATCTGCCGCGTCGCCGCGCGCAGATCCGGGTCGTCCTCGACGAGCATGACCGGCTGGTTCATTCCGCCCTCCGCAACGTCAGCGTGAACGAGGCGCCCGGTAGCCCATCCTCCGGGTCGAGCCGCAACTCGCCGCCGAATTCCCGCGCCAGATCGGCCGATATGACGAGGCCAAGGCCAAGCCCGGTCTCCTTCGTGGTGTTGAACGGCATGAAGAGATGCTCCCGCGCCTCGGGGCCGAGGCCGGGACCGTTGTCGCGCACAGTGATCGCGACGGTCTTCGCGCTCTCGGCGACGGTGATGGCGATCTCCGGCTCCGCCTCGCCCTTCATCGCGTCGAGCGCGTTGCCGAGCAGATTGACGAGGATCTGTTCGAGCCGGATGCGCCCGGCGAGCACATCGACCGGCAGGCGAGGCCCGCGAACGACCTCCACCCCCGCCTCGCGAATCCGCCCGGAGAGCAGCGCCAGCGCGCCGTCGACCGCTTCCTCGACATCGATCGGCCGCTCCTGGCCGACGCCGCGCCGGGCGAAGCCGCGCAGCATCGAGGTGATCTTGCCGACGCGATCCGTGACCCGCGCGATCGCGCCGAAATTCTCCTGCGCCTCCGCCGGTTTCCCGATCTCCACGAATCGCGCCCCGGTATCGGCATAGGCGCGGATCGCGGCGAGCGGCTGGTTGATCTCATGCGCGACGCCGGCGGCGATCTGGCCGAGGATGGAGAGCCGGTTCGCCTGCGCGAGTTCGTCGCGCAGGCGTCGCGCCCGGCTCTCGGCGCTCTCGCGCTCGGCGATCTCGGCGCGAAGCTCGTCGGTGCGGAGCGCCACGCGCCGCTCCAACTCGGCGTTCATCTCCGCGAGCGCCCGGGCCCGCTCCTGCGAGCGGGACCGGCGGCGCCAGAGGGCGGAGAGGCCCGCGAGCCCGAGCACGCCCGCGAGCAGCGTCGTGGCCGCCGCGTTCCAGGCCGCGCCCGCGACCTCCGGCCCGACCGGCGCGAAGAGCATCAGCCGCCAGGCGAGCCCGGCCTCGTCGATCGGCCCGCCCGCGCTCGCATGAAGCCGCCCGCCAAGCCGCGCGAAACCGCCGCTCGTCCAGTCGATCGGCTGAACCGGGATCGCGCGGTCGTCGAGCTGCAGCGCGCGCCGCGCCTCGGCCTCGTTGCCGACCGGCCGCGTCGCGGTGAACCGGCGCTCGGGCAGGCTGGTCGCGAGCACGACGCCGCGCATGTCGATGACGTGAACCACCATCCCGCTCTGGCGCCACCGCGCCTCGAGCCCGTCGAGTTCGACCTTCACCACGACGACACCGAGCGGCCCACCGGGCCCATCGACCCGGTGCGAGAGATAGAGCCCCGGCCGCCCGCTCACGGTGCCGAGCGCGTATTGCGCCGCCGCCCCGTCGCGCATCGCGCGGGTGAAATAGGTGCGGAAGCCGTAGTCGCTGCCGACGAAACTGTCCGGCTCGGCGAAATTGCTCGCGGCGATCGTCATGCCGTCGGTCCGGATCACATAGACGACGGCCGATCCCGCCTCGGCGGCGATGCCCGCGAGCTTGGGGTCGAGCGCGCGCGCCGCCTCCGCGTCTTCGAGCGCCGCCCGCACCTCCGGATCGCGCGAGAGCACGACCGGCACCACACGCTGCTTCTCGATCACCGCCGACAGCGCCGCGGTGGCAAGCGGCAGGGCCGCCTCGGCCCGCGCGAGTTCGGCCGCGAGCGCCCGCCGCTCGACCACCCGGCCGGCGAGCGCGGCGAGGGAGGTGACGAGCGCGAGGCCGACGACGAGCGCGATCAGCCACGCCCTCGGAAAGACCCGTGACGGGGCGGCGACCGGCGCTCTACGCGATACGCTCTCCATGGCCGCCGATCATAGTGCGGAATTTCGCCCCCCGCCAGCGGCGATGGTGCGGATTTCCGCACCGCTGCGGCCCTTCGATCCGGTGCGCTGGAGTTAACCTGTTGTTCATGCATTGAAATCGTGGAGCCAATCTAATTGGCACGATGCTTGCTTTATGTCGAGTACGTCCGGCCCGGGCGTGGAACATGGATCGCGGGGCGCGCCGAGAGCGAACCCCCGCCCGAACGGAGGAAACACATGCACATCGCCCATTCGGCACCGACGGAGACCGGACCCCGCCTGCCTCTCTACCGCCAGCTCTATTTCCAGGTCGTCGTCGCCATCGTTCTCGGTGTGACGCTCGGGCATTTCTCGCCTGAACTCGGCGCCAGCCTGAAGCCGCTCGGCGACGCCTTCGTGAAGCTCGTGAAGATGATCATCGCCCCGGTCATCTTCCTGACCGTCACGACGGGCATCGCCGGCATGTCGGACATCGGCAAGGTCGGACGCGTCGCCGGCAAGGCCTTCGCCTATTTCCTGACCTTCTCCACGCTGGCGCTCATCGTCGGCCTGATCGTCGCGAACCTCGTCCAGCCCGGCGCGGGGCTCAACATCGACCCGGCCTCGCTCGACGGCGCGGCGGTCGCGGATTATGCCAGCAAGGCGCATGACACGACGATCGTGGGCTTCCTCTCCGGGGTCATCCCGTCGACGCTGGTCGGAGCGTTCGCCGAGGGCGACATCCTCCAGGTCCTCTTCATCGCGATCCTGTTCGGTATCGCCCTCGCGCTGGTCGGTGAGCGCGGCGCCCCGGTTCTGAACTTCCTGCAGGCGCTGACCGAGCCGATGTTCAAGCTCGTCGCGATCCTGATGAAAGCGGCCCCGATCGGTGCCTTCGGCGCGATGTCCTTCACCATCGGCAAGTACGGCATCGGTTCGCTCGTCAACCTCGCCTTCCTCGTCGGTACCTTCTATCTCACCGCGCTCATCTTCGTGCTCGTCATCCTCGGCGCGGTCGCCCGGTTCAACGGCTTCTCGATCCTGAAGCTGATCCGCTATCTCAAGGAAGAACTCCTCCTCGTCCTCGGTACCTCGTCCTCGGAAGCGGCGCTGCCCTCGCTGATGGAGAAGCTCGAAAAGGCGGGTGCGAAGCGTTCGGTCGTCGGTCTCGTGGTTCCGACCGGCTACAGCTTCAACCTCGACGGCACCAACATCTACATGACGCTGGCGGCGCTCTTCATCGCCCAGGCCACCAACACCGACCTGACCCTCGGCCAGCAGATCCTGCTCCTCCTCGTCGCCATGCTCTCCTCGAAGGGCGCGGCCGGCATCACCGGCGCGGGCTTCATCACGCTCGCCGCGACCCTCTCGGTCGTGCCCGCCGTCCCCGTCGCCGGCATGGCGCTGATCCTCGGTGTCGACCGCTTCATGTCGGAATGCCGCGCGCTCACTAACTTCGTCGGCAACGCGGTGGCCACGCTGGTCGTCGCCCGCTGGGAAGGCGAGCTTGACCAGGACCAGCTCCACGCCGTGCTCAACGGTGAGGTCGCGGTCGACGAACAGGGCGAGCCGATCCTCGAAGGCGCTGCGGTCGCCGCCTGATCCCCGGCCTGATCCCGATCAATCGAGGCGCGCTCTTCGGAGCGCGCCTTTTTCTCGTGGCCAATTGACGCGAATGGCTTCGCTTGCGTCGCGGCGCGGTTGGTGGCATCCGTTATGCGGAAGAACCGCATAACGATCCCAGCTTCCGAAAGCCCATGCCGATCCACGCCGAAATCTCGCTGACCGGAACCGAGGGCATCCCCCTTGGCGCCCAGCGCGTCGCGCTTCTCGAAGCGATCGGGCGCGAGGGCAGCATCTCCGGCGCGGCGCGCGCCGTCGGCCTCAGCTACCGCGCCGCCTGGGATGCGATCCGGGCGATGAACAATCTCGTCGGCCGCCCCCTCGTCGCCGGACAGACCGGAGGCCGGCGCGGCGGTGGCGCCAGTCTGACGCCCGAGGGGATCGCGCTGGTCCGGAACTTCCGCCGGCTCGAGACCGAGATGGCCCGCGCCTTCAACGCGCTCGCGCCCGAACTCGACTCCGAACTCGGGGGAGACGATGCGACCGGGGGGGCCACCGCCGCGCGGCTGATGTTCGGCGGCTTCCTCCGCACCAGCGCCCGAAACGAGTTGCGCGGCACCATCGTCGCCGCCCATGCCGAACCGGTCAGCGCCGAGGTGGCGCTCGAGATCGCCGAGGGACAGGTGCTCGTCACCACGCTGACGAGCCGCAGCCTGCGCGACCTCGGCCTTTTCCCCGGCCGCCCGGCGATCGCGCTCATCAAGGCGCCGCTGATCGGCCTCGCCGCGCCAGCAACGCCCGCGGTGGCCCGCAACCAGATCGAGGGCATCGTCGAGACCATCGAACGCGATGCGCGCGGAACCGAAGTCCTGCTCGGGATCGGCGCCGGCAAGAGCCTCTGCGCCGTCCTTCCCGATGACGCCCGCGCCTTCGCACCGGGCGATCCCGCCCGGGCGCTGATCGACCCCGCCCATATCATTCTCGCCGTCGAATGAGGTTTTCGATGAAACATCTCCTGACCACGCTCGCGCTTCTCGCCGCGACCGCCGCCCATGCGGAGGAAACGCAGGTCGCCGTCGCCGCGAATTTCACCGAGCCCGCGACCGAGATCGCCGAGCTTTTCGCGGCGGCGACCGGCCATAGCGCCAGGCTCTCCTTCGGCTCCAGCGGCCAGTTCCTCGCGCAGATCACGCAAGGCGCGCCCTTCGAGGTTTTCCTCTCCGCCGATGACACGCGGCCGACGAAGACGGTGGAGGACGGGCTCGCCGTCGAGGGCACGCAGTTCACCTACGCGCTCGGCACGCTGGTGCTCTACAGCACCGAGGCCGATCTCGTGACCGGCCCCGACACGCTCGAGGCCGCTTCCTTCGAGAAGATCGCCATCGCCGATCCGAAATCCGCACCCTATGGCGCCGCCGCGGTTCAGACGATGGAAAGCCTCGGCGTCTACGAGGCGCTGACGCCGAGGGTCGTCCAGGGTCAGAGCATCGCCCAGACGTTCCAGTTCGTCGACACCGGCAACGCCGCGCTCGGCTTCGTCGCGCTCAGCCAGGTCATCAAGGCCGAGGGCGGCTCGCGCTGGGTCGTGCCGGGCGAGATGCACGAACCGATCCGCCAGGACGCGGTGCTCCTGAAAACCGGCGCCGAGAACGAGGCGGCCAAGGCCTTCCTCGAATTCCTGCGAGGTCCGGAAGCGCGCAAGGTGATCGAGTCCTTCGGTTACGCGGTCGATCCGGTGGCCGAACCCGCGGCCGGATAAGGCGAACGGCATGGACTGGCAGCCGGTCTTCCTGACGCTCAGGCTCGCGACGATCACGACGGCGATCCTGCTCGTGATCGGCACGCCGCTCGCGTGGTGGCTGGCGCGGTCGAAGGCGCGCTGGAAGGAGGCGGTGGCGGCGGTGGTCGCCCTGCCGCTGGTGCTGCCGCCGACGGTGCTCGGCTTCTACCTTCTGCTGCTGCTCGGCCCCGAAGGACCGGGCGGCTGGATCGCCGGGCTCTGGAGCGGGCGGACGCTCGCCTTCACCTTCGAGGCGCTGGTCCTCGCCTCGGTGGTGGCCTCGCTCCCCTTCGTGGTGCAGCCGATCCGAAACGCCTTCGAGGCGATCGGCGAGCGGCCCTTCGAGGTCACGGCGACGCTCCGCGCCTCGCCGCTCGACGCCTTCTTCACCGTGGCCCTGCCCCTTGCGCGGCCGGGTTTCCTGACCGCCGCCGTCCTCGGCTTCGCCCATACGCTCGGCGAATTCGGCGTCGTCCTGATGATCGGCGGCGCGGTGCCGGGCGAGACCAAGGTGCTCTCGATCTCGATCTTCCAGTATGTCGAGATCGGCGAATGGCGCCCGGCGCATATCCTCGCGGGCGGCCTGCTCATCTTTTCCTTCCTCGTCATCCTGGCGATGATGCTGCTCGAGAAACGCACACGGCGGATCGGGCGGTGAAAGACGAAGACGCCGGACTGACGGCCCGGTTCGCCGGGCAACTCGGCACGTTCCGGCTCCATGCCGGGTTCGACGCGCCGGGCCGGGGCGTCACCGCGCTCTTCGGCCCCTCCGGTTGCGGCAAGACCACGATCCTGCGCGCGATCGCGGGCCTCAGGCGGTTCGAGGACGGGTTCCTTTCGGTTGGCGGCGAGATCTGGCAGCGGCCCGGCCTCTTCCTCGTGCCGCACCGCCGCCCGATCGGCTACGTGTTTCAGGAGGCGAGCCTCTTCCCGCATCTGACGGCGCGCGGCAATCTCGACTACGGCCGCCGCCGCGCGCTCAGGGGCGGCGCGAGGGAAGTCTTCCGGTTCGACGAGGTGGTGGACCTGCTCGGCCTCGCCCCCCTGCTCGACCGCGCGCCCGCGACGCTCTCGGGCGGCGAGCGCCAGCGTGTCTCGGTCGGCCGCGCATTGCTCTCGCAGCCGCGGCTTCTGCTGATGGACGAGCCGCTCTCCGCGCTCGACCGGTTCGCGAAGGATGCGATCCTGCCCTATTTCGAGCGGCTGCGCGACACGCTGGCGCTCCCGATCCTCTACGTGAGCCACGATATCGCCGAGGTCGAACGGCTCGCCGACCGGCTTCTCCTGATGCGCGCAGGCGAGATCACCGCCGAAGGCCCGCTCGCCGAGTTGCAGGCTCGCCCCGACCTGCCGCTCGCGCGCCTGCCCGAAGCGGCGGTTACTCTGGCGGCGCGGGTGCTCGACCACGACCCGCTCTACGGCATCACGCGTTTCACGGTCTCCGGGGCGACGCTGCTGGCGCCGGGCGCGTTCGGCCCGCCCGGCACGGCGCACCGCGTCCGGATCGCCGCCTCCGACGTGGCGCTGGTGCGGGACCCGCCGGCGGCCACATCGATCCTGAACATGCCTCCCGCGCGCATCCTGAGCGCCGAGACGGGCGACGGCCCGGCCGCCGGCATGACGACGATCGTGCTCGCACTCGGCGCGGAGGGCGAAGGCGCCCGCATCCTCGCGCGGATCACCCGCCGCTCCTGGGACATGCTCGGCCTCGCGCCGGGCCAGCCGATCTTCGCTCAGATCAAGGGGGTCGCCCTCGCCACCGTCCCGCCGCCGGAGGAGTGAGGCGAGCCGGCTTCATACAGGTTTGCTAACCTGGAGAGCAGTCGAGAGCCGGGCCAACAGGCCCGGCTCCAGCAAGAAACTCGCGCGCACCGCGCGCTCCCCATGGCCGCGACGGCGGCCGCGCGGGCTCGGCCCGCGCTCAGCCCATCCGCTCGGAGGCGTAGCTTCCTGGGCTCGCCGGGAAGATCACCGTCCGGTTGCCGTTGAGGAAGGCCCGGCGATGGATATAGGCATGGATCGCCCGGGCCAGCACCTGCGCCTCGACATCGCGGCCGAGGCTCACGTAATCCTCCGCGCTCTGCGCATGGGTGACGCGCACCACGTCCTGCTCGATGATCGGGCCTTCGTCGAGATCGGCGGTGACGAAATGCGCCGTCGCGCCGATGAGCTTCACGCCCCGCTCATGCGCCTGCTTGTAGGGGTTCGCACCCTTGAAGCTCGGCAGGAAGGAATGGTGGATGTTGATGATCCGCCCCGACATGCGCTGGCAGAGCGCGTCCGAGAGAACCTGCATGTAGCGCGCGAGCACGATCAGTTCCGCGCCGCTCTCCTCGACCAGTTCCATCAGCCGCGCCTCGGCCTCCGGCTTGTTCGCCTTCGTCACCTTCACGTGGTGGAACGGGATGTCGTGGTTCACCACGACCTTCTGATAGTCGAAATGGTTCGAGACGACACCGACGATATCGACCGGGAGGGCGCCAATCCGCGAACGGTAGAGCAGGTCGTTGAGACAGTGGCCGAAGCGCGACACCATCAGCATGACCTTGACCCGCTCGGCGGAATCATGGACCGCGACCTCCATGTCGAAGGTCTGGCCGACGGGCGCGAGCGACTCCTCGATCGCCGCGCGCGTGGCGCCCTGTTCCGAGACGATGCTGACCCGCATGAAGAACCGGCCGTTCTCCAGATCGTCGAACTGCGAGCTGTCAACGATGTTGCAGCCCTGATCGGCGAGCGCGCCGGAGACCGCCGCGACGATGCCACGCCGCGAAGGGCAGGCTACGGTGATGATGTACTTGTTCATGGCCTCTTCCTACGCCGCGTCGATAGCACGGACGCCGCTCTTTCCCGGCATGGCGCCCGCGCTTCCCATGCGGGGAAACCGCGAGCCCGGCTGTTCCAATCCCGACACTTTGGCGCCGGAAATCTCCGCGGCCGGAAACCCGGGTCCGGGCGCGGGTATCCCTAGCCGGGAATGAGCTCGAACTTCAACACATCGACCATCCCGCGGTCGGTGATCTTCAACGCCGCGATCACCGGGAGAGCGAGGAAGGCGAGCTGCAGGAACGGCTCTTCCAGCGTCACGCCGAGACCCTTGGCCGCCGCGCGCAGCCCGACGAGCGCGTCGCGCACGGTCTCGAACGGCGCGAGGCTCATCAGCCCCGCGACCGGAAGCGCCAGTTCGGCGAGGATCGCGCCGTCCCGCGCGACGACGAACCCGCCCTCGATCTCGGCCAGCCGATTGGCCGCCAGCGCCATGTCGGCGTAATCGACCCCGATCACCGCGATATTGTGGTGATCGTGGCAGACGGTCGAGGCGATCGCGCCCGCGCCGAGGCCGAAGCCCTTCACGAAACCCGTCGCGATATTGTCGTTCCGGCCATGCCGCTCCACCACAGCGACCCTGACGAGATCGCGCGCCGGGTCCGGGCGCTTGTCGTTGTCGGCGATCGCGATCCGCTCGCGCAGATGCTCGGTGATAATCTTGCCCTCGATCACCCCGATCACATCCGTTTCCTCCCGGTTCGCGGCGGAGCGGAAATCCTCGGGGGCCAGCACCCGCGCCTTGACCGACCGCCGGCCGACCGGAGCGACGGTGCCGCGCACGGCGAAGGCCGCCTCCGTCACCCGGCGCCCGGCGCAGAACACGACCTCCGCGTCGCAGGCTTCGAGGCTCCGGACACCGACGATATCGGCCCGCCGTCCCGGCGCGATCAGGCCCCGATCGCGCAGCCCGAAGGCCTCGGCGCCCGAGAGCGAGGCGGCGCGATAGGCGGCGAGCGGCGAGGCGCCACGCGCGATCAGGCGGCGGATCATGTAGTCG
The DNA here is from genome assembly GCF_047275745.1 of Amaricoccus sp. W119. Lineage (NCBI taxonomy): Bacteria > Pseudomonadati > Pseudomonadota > Alphaproteobacteria > Rhodobacterales > Paracoccaceae > Amaricoccus > Amaricoccus sp. W119. Next base: position 51,890 of record NZ_JBKQWU010000023.1, read on the forward strand.
AGATGCCCCTGCTCGGCGATGTCGAGCGGGTTGCGGTCGTCGGTGCAGAGGCAGAGATAGGCCGAGGTGGCATCGTTCAGGATCGGCGCCAGCGCTTCGAGATCCTTCGAGACCGACCCCTCGCGGATCAGCACGCGCATCCCCTTGCGAAGCTTCTCCAGCGCCTCCTCCGCCGTCGTCGCCTCGTGTTCCGTGCGAATGCCGGCGGCGACATAGGCGTTCAGATCCTTGCCCGAAAGCTGGGGGCAATGCCCGTCGACATGGCCGCCTTCGAAGAGCCGGAGCTTCGCCATCGCGCGCGGATCGCGCAGGATGACGCCCGGATAGTTCATGAATTCCGCGAGGCCGATTCCCGAGGGATGCCCCATGACCTCCGCCAGATCCTCGGCCTCGATCCGCGCGCCGGAAGTCTCCATGTCGGTCGCCGGAACGCAGGAGGAGAGCTGGACCCGCAGATCCATCAGCGTGTGGGCGCTCGCCTCCTGGAAGTACCGGATGCCTTCCAGGCCTATGACATTGGCGATCTCATGCGGATCGCAGATCGCCGTGGTCACGCCCCTCGGCGTCACGCAACGGTCGAATTCGAAGGGGGTGACGAGCGAGCTTTCGACATGGAGATGCGTGTCGATGAAGCCCGGCACCAGCGTCAGGCCGGAGACATCGACCACCTCGCGGCCCTCGTACTCCGCCTCGGTCCCGACGATCGTGTCGCCACTGATCGCGACATCACCTTCGACCAGCACGCCGGTCACGAGGTCGAAGACCTTGCCCCCGCGCAGCACGAGATCGGCGGGCTCGTCGCCCCTCCCCTGCGCGATCCGGCGCTCCAGCGCGCCGCCCTGATCCTGATGCACCCTGCGCTCTCCTCGACTGATGCCGGGGCGCAGCATAGGCGGGCGCGCTGCCTTCCACCACCGGTCAGGCGGGCGCGGCGGGTGCCGGAACCGGATCGAGATCGGGGAGATCCGGCCCGACCGGGACGATCCCGGTCGGGTTCAGCTTGCCGATCCCGTAATAGCCGCGCTTGATGTGGTCCATGTTCACCGTCTCGCGCACTCCCGGCAGCGCCAGCGCGCGCGCGAGGTAGGCCGAGAGCCGCGGATAATCCGCGAGCCGGCGCAGATTGCATTTGAAGAGCCCGTGATAGGCCGCGTCGAAGCGGACCAGCGTCACGAAGAGCCGGATATCGGCCTCGGTGAACCGCTCGCCGAGCAGGAACGGCCCCCCGCCCGCCAGCTCGTCCTCGAGCCAGTCGAGCATTGCGAAGACCTCCCAGAACGCCTCGTCATAGGCCACCTGAGTCGTCGCGAAACCGGCCCGGTAGACGCCGTTGTTGAGCGCCGGATAGATCCGGTCGTTGAGCGCCTCGATCTCCGGGGCGAGATCGGCGGGGTAGAGGTCGATGTCGCCGCGCGCCAGCTCGCCGAAGCCGGAGTTGAACATCCGCAGGATATCGGCGGATTCGTTGCTGACGATCGTTCCGCGGTCCCGGTCCCAGAGCACCGGCACCGTCGCGCGGCCGGTGAAGCGCGGCTCCGCGCGGGTATAGAGTTCGTGCAGCCAGGTCGCACCGTTCACCGTGTCGGGAATCGAGCCCGGATAGTCTCCGAACCGCCAGCCCTGATCGGTCAGCGCCGGCTCGACGACCGAGACCGAGACCGCCTCCTTCAGCCCCTTCAGGACGCGGCCGATCAGCGTGCGCGATGCCCAGGGGCAGATGAAGGCGACATAGAGATGATACCGGCCGGCCTCGGCCCTGAACCCGCCCTCGCCGGTCGGCCCCGCGGCTCCGTCCGGCGTGACCCAGTTCCGGAAGCTCGAGACCTGGCGCACGAAACCGCCCTTCTCGTCGGTCGCCTGAACCGGCTGCCAGTCCTCAGTCCATTTGCCGTCTACCAGCATGTCATTCCCCTTCGCACGATTCTTCCGCGGCGCCGCGCTCCGGTCAGCTTATGGCCGATCCACTCCCGGAGTCAGACCCGCGCGCGCCGTCGGCCCGGATTTCTCGACCGGAGCGAGAGCGGAGGCCCGCGCGAAACGGCGCTCGCCTGACACGGGAGTGTCACGGAACCGTCGCGGAAGCGTCATTGCCCGGGAGTAGCCGGTCTCTCGAACCCCAACAGACCGGGAAGACCCATGCGCGCACTATTGACCCTGCTCGCCACCACCTGCCTCGTTCCCGCGGTCCAGGCGGCGACCATCCTGCCGCTCGACCGTGCGACGATCCTCGCCGGCTCGCCCTTCGATCTGAAGGTCGAGTTCGACGGCGTCGTCGCCGCCGAAGATGTTTCCGTGACGATCAACGGCCAGCCGGCCGCCGAGATGCTCGGCAAGGACTTAACCTTCATTGAGCGCGAGGAGGGCGTCGAAGCCTCCGCCGTTCGCCTCGAAGCGGCGACGATCGCGGCGCCGGGCGAATACACCGTCGAGGCGAAGGCCGGCGACGAGGTGAAGACCGTGACCTGGGAGGTCTACGGCACCCCGGCCGAGCCCGTGGCGAGGAACGTGATCTTCATGATCGCCGACGGCCTCAGCATCGCCGACCGCACCACGGCGCGGCTGATGTCGAAGGGCATGACCGAGGGCAAGGCCGATGGCCGGCTCAACATGGATGATCTCGAATACGCGGCCTTCATCGGCACTTCCTCGACCGGCTCGATCGCGACGGACAGCGCCAATACCGCCTCGGCCTACATGTCGGGCCACAAGTCGGCTGTGAACGCGCTCGGCGTCTATGCCGACCGGACCGAGGACAGCCTCGACGATCCGAGGGTCGAGCTCATCTCCGAGGCGCTGGCGCGGACCGGGAGCAAGTCGGTCGGCATCGTCTCGACCGCCGAGATCCAGGATGCGACCCCGGCCTCGCTGGTCGCCCACACCCGCAAGCGCGCCGACAAGGCCGAGATCGCCACGATGCTCTTCGAACGCCAGCCGGATCTGATCCTCGGCGGCGGCTCGGCCTATCTGCTGCCCCAGTCCACGCCGGGTTCGAAGCGGAAGGACGACGAGAACCTGATCGAGCAGTTCCAGGACGCCGGCTACGCGCTCGCGACCGACGCGGCGACGCTGGCCTCGGCGACCGAGGGATCGAACTCCGGCAAGATCCTCGGCATGTTCCACACCGGCAACATGGATAGCTCGCTCGACCGGCAGTTCCTGAAGAAGGGCACCGTCGAGGACTTCCCGAACCAGCCCGGCCTCGTCGAGATGACCGGGGCGGCGCTGACGCAGCTCTCGAAGAACCCCGAGGGCTTCTTCGTGATGGTCGAGGCCGCAACGGTCGACAAGATGAAGCATCCAATGGACTGGGAACGGGCGATGTTCGACATGATCGAATTCGACCAGGCCGTCGGCGTGGCGAAGGCATTCGTCGCCGAGAACCCGGACACGCTGCTGATCGTGACCGGCGACCACACCCATGGCAACGCGCTCGTCGGCACGATCGACCCGGCCCGCGGCGAAGGCCGCGAGAGCGTTGGCGTCTACAACGACGCGGGCTTCCTCGCCTACCAGGATGAGAACGGCGACGGCTATCCGGACGACCTGAACGTGGCGCCCCGGATCGCGATGTTCGCCAACAACTACCCCGATCATTACGAGACCTGGGGTCCGAAGCTCGACAACCCGTTCGAACCGGCGGTCGAGACCGGGAACGAGGACTATATCGCGAACGAGCAGTACAAGGATCAGCCGGGCGCGGTGCTGCGCGAGGGCAACCTGCCGAAATCGGCCGATGCGGCGGTTCACGCCGTCGACGACGTGGTGCTGCAGGCGAGCGGCGCCGGCGCGGACCAGTTCCGCGGCTACATGGAGCAGAGCGACGTCTACAAGATCGTCGCCCAGCTGATGGCGCTCGCCCCGTCGCAGCCGGGCAATTAGGCCCGCTCCAGGAGGTCCACGCGCCCCGGCCTTCCCGGGGCGCGTGCGCACCTGTTCCGGAGACCCGCGATAGCCCGCTCCGACCGCCGCGGCTTCCAGCTCGGCTCCACCGCGCCTCTCGGCTCCACGCTTCTCGGGGCCGGCACGGGCTTCGCCGCGGAAGATTCGGGCGGCCTCGCCTTCGACGAACTCTACGGCGAGGTCAGCGTTCTCGGACTCAGCTTCTCCGACAAGCTCAAGTCGCTCGAAGGCGAGACCGTGCAGATGGAGGGCTTGATGGCGCCGCCCTGAAGGCGGAGGCGAATTTCTTCGTCCTGGCCAAGCGGCCGATGGCGCTCTGCCCGTTCTGCTCCTCCCACGCTGAGCGAGCTAGGCGATGGCACACCCCAGTGCAGGTTGGGTGGAAGAACGACAAATGTTCATAGCCTTGGGTCGGTCGGCCGCGAACTAAGGCGTCGACTCATAAACTCTGACACCAGATCCTCGCGGCTGTGAGCTTGACGGCGGCGAGGAAGTTCTCCGGGTCCTTGTCGTAGCGTGTGGCGATGCCTCGAAACTGCTTGATC
>NZ_JBKQWU010000024.1:0-48220 GCF_047275745.1 Amaricoccus sp. W119
GGAGAAATCCATCGCTTCCGCCGAGGCGTGGATATTCATCGCCCATATCCGCGTCCTGACCAGGCGCCTCGCAAGGTATTGGCACGGCGCGTAGAGTTTCGAGTCCGGCTCTGAGGCCTGTTTCCTCTTGAGGTCCGTGCGCGCGTCAGTTCACACGCGTGAGCAACGGCTCGCCCGCGAAGAAGGCGGCGAGATTGTCGAGCGTCATCTGCGCCATCCGGTCCCGTGTCTCCTCGGTGCCGCTGGCGTGATGCGGATAGAGCACGACATTGTCGAGCGCCGTCAGCGCCGGGTCGGGCGCCGGCTCGTTGAGGTAGACATCGAGCCCGGCGGAAGCGATCCGCCCCTCGCGCAGCGCATCGATCAGCGCGGCCTCGTCGACCACTGTCCCCCGCGCGATGTTGATGAAGCTCCCGCCCGGGCCGAGCGCCTCCAGCACCGCGGCCGAGATCAGCCCCTCCGTCTCCGGCCCGCCCGGGGTCGCCACGAGCAGGATGTCGGCCCATTCCGCGAGGCTCACAGGGTCGGGGAAGTAGCGATAGCCGACGCCGGGCTTCGGCCGGCGGCCGCTGTAGCCGATCTCGAGCCCGAGCGCCTCGTAACGCCTGGCCACCGCCGATCCGAGGTTGCCGAGGCCGACGATACCTGCGCGCTTGCCCGCCGCCGAGGTGGTGAGCGGGAACATGCCCTTCCGCCCCCAGTCGCCCGAACGCACATAGGCATCCGCTTCGATCAGGCGCCGGCGCGTCGCCAGCGTGAGCAGGAGCCCCATGTCGGCGACATCATCGACCAGCGCCGGCGCGGTGTTGGTCAGCGCGACCCCGCGCCGGGTCATTTCCTCCACATCCATCAGGTCGAAACCGGCGGAGGAGCAGGCGGCGAGCCTGAGCGCGGGCAGGCGGTCGAGGAGCGCCTTGTCCACGGTGACATGGCCGTTCACCACCATCGCCGACGCGATCCCTCCGGCCGCGTCGAGCACGGCGTCGCGTTCCGCCCCCTGTGCCAGGTCGAGCCGGTGGAGCGTGTAGGTGTCCTCGAGGATCTCCATGTGGCGGGGACGCAGCGGATAGGCGACGATGACATCGGGCTTCATTGCGGGAACGGGTCCTTCCTCGGCGGATCTTCAGGTTCGGATCGTCGCCAGGGCGGAGCGCCCCGGCGCCATCTTGGGTTCTCGGGTCACGGCGCGAAGCGTCCGTGTTCCCCTGCCGGCGCTGCGAGGACGCCGGCAAGCGACTAGCCCGGCCCGGACCGAATCGCCGAGTGATATATTAATTTTTCCGGAGATTTTTGAACCCGTTTCTTTCGTCCGTGACCGCCGCTTGGCAATTCGACGGGAGTGGCCGCTCCCGCCTGTTGGCGCATGGGGCCACCAGACACGGGCGAAAGCGGCGCGGTCGGATCGCCGCCGATCAAGACATCGCGGCGCCACGAGGAACTTCAGCCGGATCGTCGCCGGGGCGAGACCGGCCGCGGCGATCGAGCTGCCTTCGCAGCGCCGGCCCGCCGGCGGCAGGACGCCCGGGAAGCCGAGCCGGCCCGCCGCCTCGTTTCCGCCCCGGAAATCTCATCGGCTCCAGGGCTTCGGACGCGCGCCGCGCCGCGTGAGAGTCGTCTCCGCTGTCGGCGTCATCGGGCTGGTCAGGCGCTGGGCAATGAGCCCGGCGAGGCGCTCGGCGTGGCGGGCGACCTCGGGAACGCCCATCAGTTCGCCGACATCGCCGCGCGCGAGCGGGCCGGCCACGAACACCGTCTCCGACGCCGTTCCATCCTGCGCGACGGCCCGACAGCGGCCGGAAACCCTGATCCCGAGGCCGAGCGGATCGGCTTCCAGCAGACCCTCGGCGGCGAGCGAGCGCAGCAACGGGTCGGTCTCGACGACATGGGCGTGATCCGGGCCGGTCGTGACGATCACGGTGTCGAACCTCTCCGCGACGCCGCGGGTGCCGCCCCGGGGGCGGTACCGGACGGCGATCCCGCCCGCCTCGGCATGCGCTTCCACGATCCGCCCGGCGACATGGTCGAGCAGGCCCCTGGCTTCCCGCGCTTTGAGCACGGTCTCGACCTGAGGCGCGATCCGGAACCGGTGCGCGTCCCAGAACGGCCGCAGGTGCCGGACGACGCGGCCGCGCTCGGCGGCGGGAAGTGCCCGCCAGATGGCGTCGCCCTGTTCGCGCGCGCGGTCGAGCGTGGCGTGCCAGCTCGCCCCGTCGGCCGCGTCGGCGGCCACGGCCGCGCGGATGCGCCGGAGCAGCCCGATGGCGGTCCGTTCGGGTGTGCGGGCGAAATCCGCCCCGGAGCGAGCGCGGGCGCCGTGGCCGCGCGGGCGCAACCCGTGCCGCGACAGGGCGGTGACGCACCCCCGCGCGCCCTGCGCGTCGAGGGTCGCGATCACATCGGCGGAGGTGAGTCCCGCCCCGACGACCAGAATCCGGTCCCGCGGGTCGATCGCGGCGATCCGGGCGTTGTCGTAGGGCGAGGCGATCAGCCGGTCTGATCCGACGAGCCCGCGCAACGCCCAGGGGATCGCCGGGTCCGGATGGGTGATCGCGAGCACGATCACATCGGCTTCGAGCTCGGTTTCATCGGAGAGCGCGATGCGAAAGCGCGCGCCCAGGCTCCGCGCCGCCGTCGCCGAGCCGCGCTTGTGGCGAATGACACCCGCCGCGAGCAGCGGCGCGAGCTGGGCCGCGACATACTGGCCGAAGATCCGGCGCTCGGGGAAATGGTCGCCGCGCCGGCTCAGGGTGCCCGGGGACATGCAGATCCGCTCGGTGGCGAGCCAGTTCTGGAAATGATCGAGCCTGTCGCCAACCAGCGACATCTTCGCGGCCGGTACGTTGACGCGGTGCACGGGGTTCTCCGTGCCATAGGCGAGGCCCCTGCCGAGGATCGGGCGCGGCTCCACGACGATGATGTCGGCGTCGCCGGGCGGCAGCGCGCGCGCGAGGTGAAAGGCGGTCGCGGCGCCCGAGAAACCCCCGCCGATGATCGCCACGACCGGCCGGCCGCGGCCGCGGTGCTCATGGATCGCGCCCGTGCCGAAGCCTGTGCTCATGCCAGCGCTCATGCCTGCTCACTCCGTTCTTGTTGGTCTTCTTGGGTCACTCGCTCCTGGATGGTGGCGCCGGGTCCGCGCGAAGCTCCCGGGGCCCGGTCAGAGCGCCACGGCGGCGAGGGCGCGGTTGCGTTCCGCCAACCCGGAATGGAGCGGCGTGAGGAAGGGCGAGAACTGACCCACCGCCCGGTCGAGCCGGTCGTGGAGCGCCACCGAGACGATCCGCCCCTCCTGGAAATCCGCGTCGGTCGCATAGACCCCGGTCGCCAGCGTCTGCGCCTCGAAGAAGCCGAGCAGCGGGCGCAGCTGGTGGTCGATCACCAGCGCGTGACGCGTCCCGCCGCCGGTCGCGCCGAGCAGGACGGGCTTGCCGGTCAGCGCGAAAGGGTCGAGCAGATCGAACAGATGCTTGAAGAGACCGCCGTAGCCACCCTTGTGCACCGGACTCGCGACGACCAGGGCGTCGGCCTCCACCAGAAGCTCGATCGCCGCGGTGGCGGTCGGATCAAGCTCGGAGATCCGCGTCGCGCTGCCGAGAGAGCCCGCGATGGCGGCGAGTTCGATGACGACGGGGTTCCGTCCGAACCGCTCGGCCGCGCGCTCGACCGCGGCTTCGACGAGAACCGTGGTGCGGGATGGACGGTTGATGCTGCCGGCGAGCCCTACGATGTTGCGTGCCATGTCTGCCTCGATTCATGAATTACGACTAACATGATAGAGATTATAGAATTTTGCCAACGCGGCAACCCTTGGCGACGCGGGATCGGGAATTTCGCCCGCGTATCTCAGGTAATATCATGATATTAAATGAAATATTATCGCGCTCACGCTGGCCGGGGCCCGCCTCCGGAAAGGCGGAGGGGGGGTCCCGCTCGCCCTCGGCGCGAGCGTCAGGCCAGCCGGTTGCGGAACAGCCAGGCCGCGAGCGGCAGGGTGATGGCGGCGATCGCGATCAGCGGCGCGAAGTCGAAGGCGACATCCCTCAACCCCGCGCCCTCCAGATAGACGCGGCGCACCAGATCGACGCCGAACCGGAGCGGGTTCGCATAGGTGAGGGTCTGGAGGAGCCAGGGCATGTTCCCGACCGGCGTGAGCAGCCCCGAGAGCAGCATGAGCGGCATCACCACCATGAAGGTATAGAGCATCGCCTGCTGCATCGAGAGCGCGATCGCCGAGATGGAGAGGCCGATCCCGACCGAGGCGCCCGTGAACATGAAGAGCCCGAGGTAGAGCAGCCAGACCGAGCCCATGAGCGGGATCTGGAACCAGAACAGGATGATGAGGAAGATGATCGTCGACTGGATCATGCCGACCAGCATCGCCGGCAGAGCCTTCCCTATCAGGATCTGCGTCGGCGTGAGCGGCGTGACCAGAAGCTGGTCGAAGGTGCCCTGCTCGCGCTCGCGCGCCACCGACAGGGCCGAGAGCATCAGCGTCTGCAACATGCTGAGCGCCGCGATCAGCGCCGGGAGCAGGTTCCAGCGCGATTCCAGGTTCGGATTGAACCAGGCGCGACGTTCGATCTCGATCGGTGCCGCGAGGCCGAGGGACTCGTTGTAACTGGTCACGATGGCGCCGACATAGGCCGAGGCAAGCCCCGCCGTCGCGGAGTTGCGGCCGTCGAGGATGAGCTGCAGCGGCGCCTCGGTGCCCGCGGCGAGACGGGCCTCGAAATCGGCGGGGAAGACCACGACGAAGAGCGCCGCGCCGCTGTCGATGACCCCGGCGATCCGGGCCGGCGAGTCGAGGGTCGCGATCCGCTCGAAGACCCCGGTGCCATCGAGCCGCGACAGGAGTTCGGTGGCGGCGGCGCCCCGGCTCTGGTCGAGCGCGGCGTAGGGGGCATGCGTCAGGTCATAGGTCGCGCCGTAGCCGAACAGCAGCGATTGCATCAGCGCGGGTGCGAAGAGCAGCGCCCGGCTCGACGGGTCCTTGAGGATCGCCAGCATTTCCTTGTGGATGAGCGATCCGATCATCGCGAGATAGCCGATCAGCGCGCCCATCGTCAGTCCAGACTCTTGCGCGCGCAACGGTGCGCGAGCGCGATCAGCACCACGGCGTAGAGCGTCAGGATCGCGCAGTCGCGCAGGATCGCCGGCCAATAGTCGCCGGCCATGAAGAGCGTCTTGATGAGGCCCATGAAATGCGTCGCCGGCAGGAGCTGGCTGATCGCCCGCACCACGATCGGCATGTTGCGCGTGTCGAAGACGAAGCCCGAGAGCATCATCGCCGGCATGAAGCTGGTGAGCAGCGCGACCTGGCTGGCCGCGAACTGGCTGCGCGTGATGCCCGAGATCAAGAGCCCGAGCGCGAGCGACACGAGGAGGTAGAGCAGGGAGGAGCCGATGATGATCGGGAGCGACCCCCGCATCGGCACCTCGAACAGCCACTTCGCCGCGATCAGACAGAGCGCGAGGTCGATGGCGCCGATCACGAGATATGGGGCGAGCTTGGCGAGGATGAGTTCGAGCGGCCGGACCGGGGTGACGAACAGCGATTCGAGCGTGCCGCGCTCCCATTCCCGCGCGATCAGGAGCGAGGTCAGGAACGCCCCGATCAGCGTCATCACCAGGACGATGAGACCGGGCACGAGAAACCAGGTGCTGTCGCCCGCCTCGTTGAACCACATGCGTTGCGCGATGACGACACCGCCGCCTGCCACGCCGCCCGCGCGGTCGGCGGCATGTTGGGCCCGGAGCGTCAGCGCGCCGCGGACGTAGCCCTCGATGGTCGATGCGGTGTTGGAATCGACGCCGTTCAGCACCAGTTGCACGCGTCCCTCCCCGGCGGCGAGGCGCCGGGAGAAGTCGATCGGCACGCGCAGGATCGCGTCGGCTTCGCCCGCGCGCATCATCCGTTCGGCCTCGGCGAAGCTCGGGACCCGGACCGGCGCCAGATAGCGCGAACCCCGGAGCCCCGCCACCAGATCCTGCGCGGTAGGCGAACTGTCCTCCAGGACCACGGCGACCCGGCCCCCCTTCACGTCGAAGGAAATTCCGTAGCCGAAGAGGAGGATCAGCGTGACCGGGAGGAGGAGGCCGACGATCAGGTTGCCCCTGTCGCGCAGCATCTGCCGCGTCTCCTTCCGTGTGAGCGCGACCAGGCGCGTCAGGAAGGCCGGGCCGCTCACGCCGCCGCTCCTTCGCGTTCGCGTTCGGCGCGGCTTCGCTCGACGATGGCGATGAAGGCGCCGTTCATGTCGAGCGCCGCGCCCCCCGCGCGCTCGCGAACCTCCCGCGGCGTCCCGAGCGCCAGCATCCGGCCCGCGTCCTGGATCGCGATCCGGTCGCAGTATTCGGCTTCCTCCATGAAATGCGTGGTGACGATCACCGTCACCCCGTCTCTGGCCAGCGCGGTGATCGTCCGCCAGAAGCCGCGCCGCGCGACAGGGTCGATGCCGCTCGTCGGTTCGTCGAGGAAGAGGATGTCGGGCTCGTGCAGCAGGCCCGTCGCCATGGCGAGGCGCTGCTTGTATCCGGCGGGCAGCAGGCCGCTCCGCGCCAGGGGATCGAGATCGAACTCTTCGAGCGACGCCGCGACGCGTGCGCGCAAGGCCCCGCCGCGCAGCCCGTAGGCGCCGCCGAAGAACCGCAGGTTCTCCCGCACCGTGAGATCGCCGTAGAGCGCGAATTTCTGTGCGACATAGCCGATGCGGCCCCGCGCCTCGGCGCGCGCGGTCCTGAGGTCGCGGCCGGCCACTTCGAGCTTGCCGCTCGTGGCTGGCAGGAGTCCGCAGAGCATCCGGAAGGTCGTCGTCTTCCCGGCCCCGTTCGGCCCGAGCAGGCCGAAGATCTCGCCGGGCGAGACGTCGAAGGAGGTGCTGGCGACGGCGGTGAAGTCGCCGAACTTTCGCGTGAGATCACGCACGGTGATGATCGGCCCGCCGCCGGCGGGCTTTCGCCGGATGGTCGCGGGCGCGGCGGGGCGCCGCGGCGCCGCCGACGCGTCGCGGCGCAGCAGCATCATGAACGCGTCTTCGAGCTCCTCCGGTCGGGGCTCCACCGTCGCATCGCCGATAAGGGCGCGAAGCGCGGCCTCGTCCGCGCCCGGCTGCCGGATGAAGCGGACCGCGCCGCCCTTCGGCACTGCGTCGGTGATGAGGCCGGGCGCGTCGATCAGCCTGGCCTGAAGCTCCCGCGCGGGCGTTCCCTCGGGCGGCGCCGCGGCGAAGGTGAGCCCCCGGGCCCGCGCCGTCAGGCTTTCGGGACTGCCTTCCGCGAGCAGGCGGCCCTTGTCCATGACGAAGACCCGCGCGCAGCGCTCCGCCTCGTCCATGTAGGCGGTGCTGACGATCACGCTGAGCCGCTCCGCCGCGACGAGGTCGAGCACGATCTCCCAGAGGTCGCGGCGGGAGAGCGGATCGACGCCGACGCTCGGCTCGTCGAGGAGCAGGAGTTCGGGCGATCGCACCAGCGCGCAGGCGAGGCCGAGCTTCTGCTTCATGCCGCCCGAAAGCTTGCCCGCCGGCCGCGCCGTGAAGCGCGCGAGATCGGTCATGTCGAGCAGCCGCCCGAACCGCTTCCGGCGGGCTTCCGCCGGGACGCCGTGGAGGTCGGCGTAGAGGTCGAGGTTCTCCTGAACGCTCAGGTCCTCGTAGAGCCCGAACCGCTGCGGCATGTAGCTGACGCGGTCCTGCGCGGCCTGGGGATCGGTGAGGACATTCAGCCCAAGCACGCTCAGCGATCCGGAATCCGGCTTCAGGAGGCTCGCCATCATGCGGATGAGCGTGGTCTTGCCGGCCCCGTCCGGGCCGACCAGCGCCGTCAACTCACCTTCGCGGGCCGTCATCGAGACATCGTCCACGGCGGCGAGCGTGCCGCCGCCGGGAGCCTCGAATGTCCGGCGCAGCGACTCGGCGACAACGGTGAATTCGGGGACGCCTTCGGGGGAGCGTCCCGGGGAGCGTCCGGTCTCGTTCATGACGGCGGCGCCTCGACGGGCAGTCGCACGGTGACGGGCTGGCCGAGGCGGAGCGCATCGCCCGCGTCCTCGACCACGACCCGCACCTCATAGACGAGGCTGGTACGCAGTTCCTCCGTCTGCACGGATTTCGGCGTGAACTCGGCGACGGAGGAGATATAGCCGACCGTGCCCTCGACCGGTTGCTCTGGCGCGCTGTCGGTGAAGACCTGAGCCCGCATCCCGGTCCGGACCCGGCCGAGATCCGGTTCGTTCACATAGACCCGCGCCCATTTCGGCGAGGTGAGCGCGAGCGCGAGAGCCGGCGATCCGGGGCTCGCCATGTCGCCCGGCTCCAGCAGGCGCGAGCGCACGATGGCATCGGTGGGCGCGCGGAGCTCTCCCTCGGCGATCTGGTGGCGCAGCAGCGCGAGCGCCGCCTCCGCCGCTTTGAGCTCCGCCGCGGCGCCCGCGATGTCCTCGGCCCTCGGTCCAGCCTCGGCGAGACGGAGCGTGGCGCGCATCTGATCGACGCTGGCCCGCGCGGTGTCGGCTTCGCTGCGTGCCAGATCGACGCTCTGCTGGCTGATCGCGCTGCTCGTGGTTTCGAGCAGGCGCGTGGCGCGGGTCAGATCGAGATCCGCGCGCCGGGCTCCGGCCTCGGCGGCGGCGAGCTGCGCGCGGGCCGCGTCGATCTCCTCCGGCCGCGAGCCCTCGCGCAGCGCGCGCAGCGCCTGCCGCTGGGCCTCCGCCCGCGCCTCGGCCTCGGCGGCCTGAAGTTCGAGCGTCCGCGTGTCGACGCGGCCGAGGACCTGGCCCGCCCTCACCCGGTCGCCTTCCTCGACACGCAGGTCGAGCACGCGGCCGGTGCCGTCGAAGGCGAGGGAGATCTGCCGGATGTCGACATTGCCGAGAAGTTCCAGCTCGCCGGAGGACACCTCCTCGCGCGACTGCCACCAGTACCAGCCGGAGGCGGCGGCGAGGATCAGAATGGCCAGGACGAGGATGCGCTTCATTCTCGGAGTCCATCGGGATGGTGAGGGGCGGGGCGTTTAGATTAAATTGCTTTTAGACTAAATTTCGTTTAATGTCTACCCAGAAATGAAGCCTTGCCCCGGAGAACCATGAGCAAAGCACCACGCCCGGTCCGCGCCGATGGAGAAGCGACGCGCGGCCGCATCCTGGAAGCGGCGGGTCGTCTCATCGCCGCCTCGGGTTTCGCCGATACGACGAGCAAGGCGATCGCCGCCGAGGCCGGGGCCGACCTCGCCTCGATCAACTATCATTTCGGCAGTCGGGGCGGGCTCTACGAGGCGGTGCTGGCCGAGGCGCACCGCGAACTGATCAGCGTCGATACGCTGAGGCGCATCGCCGCCCTCGACGAGCCGCCGGAGGACAAGCTCAGGCGGATCATCTCGGGTCTCGTGGAGGCTGCGACGAGCCATGAGGGCTGGCCCGCGCGGGTGCTGGGGCGCGAACTGCTGCTGCCCTCGGTCCATATCCGCGTGCTGCGGGAAACCGAACTGCCGCCAAAGCTCGCGATCGTGCTCGGGGTTCTGAGCGAGATCACCGGGATACCGCCGGGCGATCCCGCGCTCTTTCGCTGTTTCATCAGCGTGGCGGCGCCCTGCGCGATGCTCGTCGTCGCCGGACGGAGCCTGTCGATCCTCGGCGAGGATTTCATCGACATGCCGCGCGAGGTCCTGGTGAGGCACCTTCACGGTTTTTCGATGGCCGGTCTGGCGGCCGTCGGGCGGGAGTACCGCCAATCAAAGGATGCAGCGCCGGCGGATCAGGCGGGAGACGGGACGCCCTCCGCCGGGTGAGGCGGGAGGCGCGGCGTCGCGGTCAGAGCCTGGTCCAGGCGCTGTCGTTGCCCGAGGATTCGATACAAGCCGCGATGAAGCGCATCCCGCTCAGCCCGTCCTCGATGCCGGGCAGCGGCGCCCCCGCGCGGCTCCCGTCCCGGATGATGGCCGCGGCGTTGGCATAGATCGTGGCGAAGGCTTCGAGATAGCCTTCGGGATGGCCGCCCGGGGTCCGCAAGTTGGCCTGACCATCCGCCGTCCCCCCCGCGCCGCCCCGGGTCAGGAGCCGCGGTGGCTCGCCGAACGGCGTGAACCGCAGGACATTGGGCGTCTCCTGATCCCATTCTAGCCCGCCCTTGCTCCCGTAAACCCTGAGGCGCAGGGCGTTCTCGTTGCCGACGGCCACCTGGCTCGCCCAGAGCATCCCCTTGGCACCACCCTCGAAGCGCAGCATCACGTTCACATTGTCATCGAGCCGCCGCCCCTCGACGAAAGCGGTGAGATCGGCCGCCAGCGCATTCGCCTTCAGCCCGGTGACGAAACAGGCGAGGTTGTAGGCATGGGTGCCGATATCGCCGACCGCGCCGCCGCCACCGGATTTCGCCGGATCGGTCCGCCAGTCGGCCTGCTTGTTGTGGACCTCCTCGGTCAGCCAGTCCTGTGCGTATTCGACCTGCACCACCCGCACGGCGCCGATGTCGCCGGCGGCGATCATCTCGCGCGCCTGCCGGGTCAGCGGATAGCCGGTGTAATTGTGGGTCAGGATGAAATGCCTGCCGCTCGCCTTCACCGCCGCGGCGACCGCCTCGGCGTCCTCGGTGGTCGCGGCGAGCGGCTTGTCGCAGATCACGTTGATGCCCGCGTTCAGGAAGGCGATCGCGGGGGCCGCGTGCATGTGGTTGGGCGTCACGATCGCGACCGCGTCGATGCCGTCCTCGCGCGCCGCCTCGGCCCGAGCCATCTCGTTGAAATCGGAATAGGCGCGGTCCTCGGCGATCCCGAGTTCCGCGGCCGAGGCGCGGGCGCGCTCCGGGTTGGAACTGAGGGCGCCCGCGACCAGATCCCATTCGCCATCGATCCGCGCCGCGATGCGATGGACGCCGCCGATGAAGGCGCCCTGGCCGCCGCCGACCATTCCGAGCCTCAGTTTCGCAGTCATCGATCCAATCCCAGCATCTTGTCGATCTTTGCCTGATCCGTTTCGCCGCCCGCGAAGTCGTCGAAGGCCTTCTCCGTCACCTCGATGATATGTTGCGCGATGAAGGGCGCGCCCTCCGCGGCGCCCTGCCCGGGCGATTTCAGGCAGCATTCCCATTCGAGCACCGCCCAGCTGTCGTAGCCGTACTGGGAAAGCTTCGAGAAGATGCCCGAGAAATCGACCTGACCATCGCCGAGGCTCCGGAAGCGCCCGGCACGCGAGAGCCAGGGCTGGTAGCCGGAATAGACGCCCTGCCGCCCGTCGGGGTTGAACTCCGCGTCCTTCACGTGAAAGGCGCAGATCCGCTCGTGATAGAGGTCGATGAAAGCGAGATAGTCCATCTGCTGCAGCAGGAAATGCGACGGATCGTAGTTGATACGCGCGCGCGGATGCCCGTCGAGCGCGTCCACGAACATCTCGAAGGTCGCGCCGTCGAACACATCCTCGCCCGGATGGATCTCGTAGCCGATATCGACGCCTTCCTCCTCGTAGGTATCGAGGATCGGCCTCCAGCGGCGGGCAAGCTCGGCGAAGGCCTCCTCGATCAGCCCGGGCGGGCGTTGCGGCCAGGGATAGAGATAGGGGAAGGCGAGCGAGCCGGTGAAGCTGACCGTGGTATCGAGGCCGAGCCGGCGGCTCGCCTTCGCGGCCTTCTTGACCTGATCCACCGCCCATTCCGTGCGCGCCTTCGGGTCGCCGTGCACCGCCTCCGGGGCGAAGGCGTCGAAGGCGGGGTCATAGGCCGGGTTCACGGCGATGAGCTGGCCTTGCAGATGCGTCGAAAGCTCGGTGATCTCGACACCCGCCTCGGCGCAGATGCCCTTGACTTCGTCGCAATAGTCCTGGCTCCCGGCGGCGCGGTCGAGATCGAACAGCCGGCCGTCGAAGGTCGGGATCTGCACCCCCTTGTAGCCGAGGCCGGCGGCCCATTTCGTGATCTCCGCCAGAGAGTTGAACGGGGCCGCGTCGTCGGCGAACTGGGCCAGGAACAGGGCCGGGCCCTTGATGGTGGCGGGCATGCCGGGGTCTCCTCTTTCGTGTCCTTGAAGGTCCGGCCGGTGGGGCGGGGACGGCCGGGCGGAGGGCTCAGGCGAGCAGGGCGCGGGCCTCCTCGGGGCCGAGCGCGGCGGGGCGTTCGCAGGTGGTGGTGATCTCGACGAACTCGCCCGTTTCGCCCGAACGCAGGATCGACATCATCACATCGACCACATGCAGCGCGAAGCTGTCGTTGCACCGGTGCGGCCGTCCTTCGGCGATGGCGATCGCCATGTCGGCGAGGCCCGCGGCGCGGTAGTTCGCGCGGCCCTTGTCGTTGTCGCTCAGGAACGGGTGATCCCAGGCGAGCCCCGCCGTGGCGAAACTGCCGCGCCGCGTCATGCGGAGCTCACCGCCGAAGAAGTTCGGGTCGGGGATGTAGATCGTGCCCTCGGCGCCGTAGAGCTCGATGTTGTTGTGCCCGTGGTGCCAGACGTCCCAGCTCGTGATGTAGGCGATCTGGGCGCCGCTCTCGAACTGCATGATGGCGTGGAAGGTCGTGGGTGTCTTGACCGGGATCTCCTCGCCATTGCGGGGTTCGGAGGTGATGATCCGCGTTTCCCGCGCCTTGCCGCTGATCGCGGCCACCCGTTTCACCGGGCCGAGAAGCTGGACCAGATCCGAGATGTAATAGGGGCCGAGGTCGAGCACCGGGCCGCCGCCCGGCTGGAAGAAGAAGTCCGGGTTGGGATGCCACATCTCCATCCCCGGGCTCTGGACGAAGCAGGTGCCCGAGAAGATCCGGCCGACCGTCCCCTCGTCGATGAAATGGCGCGCGAGCTGATGCGTGCCGCCGAGGAAGGTGTCGGGCGCCGATCCGATCCGAAGGCCCCTGGCCTCGGCGATCCGCGAAAGCTCCTGCCCTTCCTCCAGCGAGAGCACGTAGGGCTTCTCGGAATAGACGTGCTTGCCGGCTTCCAGAATGCGCTTCGAGACTTCGAAATGCGCCGCCGGGATGGTCAGGTTCACGACGATGTCGATGTCATCCGCCGCCAGCAACTCTTCGACGGTATCCGCGCGCAGGCCGAACTCGCTGGCCCGGGCCTTGGCGGTCTCGGCGTTCAGGTCCGCCACCGCGCGCATCTCGATACCCTTGAAGAGCGGGGCGAGCCGCATGTAGGCGGACGAGATGTTGCCGGCGCCGATGACGCCGATCCCAAGGGTCTTTTCCATAGTCGCCGTCCGTCCTTCAGTATCCCTTGATGCTCTCGATCGACTGCCGTGCGAAGCGCTGGAAATCCGCCGGCTTGTCATGCTCCACGACGAAGAGGTCGCAGCCGGCCTCGCGCAGCGCGGGCATCAGCTCGGCCCAGGGCAGCGTGCCATGGCCGACATCGGCCCAGCCGTCCTCGTCCGTCTTCTCGCCCTGGGGCGCGATGTCCTTCACATGCGCCGCCGTGATCCGGTCGCCGTGACGCGAGATCCAGTCCATCGGATCGGCGCCGCCCCGCGCGATCCAGGCGATGTCAGCCTCCCAGCCGTTCTCCGGCGCCTCGTCGAGGATGATCTGCATCGGAAGCTTGCCGTCGGGCAGAGCCTTGAACTCGAAGTCATGGTTGTGCCAGCCGAAACGGTAGCCCTCGCCCCGGACCTTCTCGCCCACGGCGGCGAGCCGCCTGGCGAAATCGGTCCATCCGGCGCTGTCGGACGGGCGCGCGTCGGGGGCGATGTAGGGGCAGTAGACCCGTTCGATCCCGAATGTCTTCGCGATTCCGAGCGCGCCGGCGAGGTCGTTCTCCAGCATGTCGATGGAGAAGTGACCCGAGGGCATCGTCAATCCCGCCCGGTCCAGCGTGGCGCGGAAGTCGGCCGGGTCCTCGTAGACACCGCCGAAGCCCTCGACCTGATTGTATCCCACTTCGGCCAGCCAGTGCACCACGTCCTTCCATGGTGTGAAGTCGCGGGCGGAGTAGAGCTGGAAGGAGAGGTCCATGTCATTCATTCCCTTGATGAGGTATCTTCTTGAGCTTGTGCCCGCGTGAGCTCGCGCCCGCGCGGGTGAGGTCACAGACGCTGCTCGCTGTCCTTGCCGAAAAGCGAGGCGCGGGAGGGGTCGAAGCCGATCGGGAGATCGTCGCCGTCCCGCACCGGGCTCTGGCCATCCATCCGCAGCCAGACCTTGCGGTCGCCGAGACGGGCGCGCACGAGCGTGTCGGAGCCGAGCGGCTCGATGAGTTCCGCCCGCGCGTTCAGCCGAACCGGGGCGTCCGCCGCCGCGGGGCCGCTCACGATATGCTCGGGCCGGACGCCGAACCAGGCCGGGCCATCGCCGCGCCGGTCGCCCGCGAACTGGTAGCCGTCCATGGCGAAGGTCATGTCGGGGGCGGAGAAGCCGTTCGCGTCGAGCGTGCCTTCGATGAAGTTCATCGAGGGCGAGCCGATGAACTCCGCCACGTATTTGTTCGCCGGGCGGTTGTAGATCTCGTCCGGCGAGCCGAGTTGCAGGATCAGCCCGCCGCGCATGATGGCGATGCGGTCGGCCAGCGTCATCGCCTCGACCTGATCGTGGGTGACGTAGATCATCGTGTTGTCGAGCGTCTTGTGCAGCTGCTTGATCTCGACCCGGAGATCGGCGCGCAGCTTGGCGTCGAGGTTCGAGAGCGGCTCGTCGAAGAGGAAGACATCGACATCGCGCACCAGCGCCCGGCCGATCGCGACGCGCTGGCGCTGGCCACCGGAGAGCGCGGCCGGCTTGCGCTTCAGCAGCGGTTCGATCTGCAGGATGCGCGCGGCGCGGGCGACGCGCTCGTCGATCTCGGCCTTGGGGACCCCGGCGTTCTTGAGGCCGAAGGTCAGGTTCCCCTCGACCGTCATCTGCGGGTAGAGCGCGTAGCTCTGGAACACCATGCCGATGCCCCGCTTGCTCGGCTCCTCCCAGGTGACGTTGCGCCCGCCGATGAAGATCTGCCCGTCGGTGATCTCGAGCAGGCCCGCGATGCAGTTCAGGAGCGTGGATTTCCCGCAGCCGGAGGACCCCAGCAGGACGAGGAACTCGCCCTGGCCGATGTCGAGGTTCAGGTCCTTCAGCACGTCCACCGCGCCGAAGCTGAGCTTGAGATTTCGGATCGAGATGCTCGGTTCCATGCGATGCCCTCAGCCCTTGACCGCGCCGGCGGCGATGCCGCGCACGAAGAGTTTCCCGGAGATGAAGTAGATGACGAGCGGGACCAGGCCGGTCAGCAGGGTCGCCGCCATGTTGACGTTGTATTCCTTCACGCCCTGCACCGAATTGACGATGTTGTTGAGCTGGACCGTCATCGGATAATTCTCGGGCCGCGTGTAGACGACGCCGAAGAGGAAGTCGTTCCAGATGCCCGTCACCTGCAGGATCATCGCCACGACGAAGATCGGCAGTGACATCGGCAGCATGATGCGGAAATAGATGCCCCAGAAGCCCGCGCCATCGACGCGCGCCGCCTTGAACAGTTCTTCCGGCACCGACGAGAAGTAGTTGCGGAACAGGAGCGTCAGGATCGGCATCCCGAAGATCGTGTGGACGAGGACGAGCCCGGTCAGCGATCCGTAGAGCCCGATCTCCCGCAGAAGGATCACGATCGGATAGAGCATGACCTGATAGGGGATGAAGGCGCCGATGATCAGGATGGTGAAGAAGACATCCGCGCCCTTGAACTTCCAGTTCGCGAGCGCGTAGCCGTTGAGCGAGGCGATCACGATCGAGAGGATCACCGAGGGGACCATGATCCTGACCGAGTTCCAGAAGCCGCGGGAGAGCCCGTCGCAATTGAGCCCGGTGCAGGCTTCGGCCCAGGCCTTGACCCAGGGCTGGAAGGTGATCTCCAGGGGCGGCGCGAAGATGTTGCCGACCCGGATCTCGGGCATGCCCTTCAGAGAGGTGACGACCATCACGTAGAGCGGCAGCAGGTAATAGAGCGCCGCGACGATGAGCGTGCCGTAGATGATGATGTTGCGGCGGGAGAGCGCCCGGGTCGGCCGCGCCCCGCGGGGGCCGTCGACGATGCGGCTGGGCGCCCGGGGAATATTGGCGGGGGCGGGGATGCTCGCCGAGGAGTCGATCGTCACGTCAGCCACGGCGCTTTCCTCCGAATTCCAGATAGGCCCAGGGGATCAGGATGATCGCGACACAGAGCAGCATCATCGTCGAGGCCGCGAAGCCCTGCCCGAGGTTCTGCGCGAGGAACATCATGTCGTAGACGTATTTGGCCGGAACCTCGGTCGCGATGCCCGGACCGCCGCCGGTCTGCGCCACGACGAGGTCGTAGAGCTTGACGATGCCCGCGGTGATGATGACGAGCGTGGTGATGAAGACCGGCCGCATCATCGGGATGACGATGAAGAGATAGGTCTTCCAGGCCGGGATGCCGTCCACCCGCGACGCCTTCCAGATATCCTCGTCGATGCCGCGCAATCCGGCGAGCATCAGGCACATCACGAGCCCGGTGCCTTGCCAGAGACCCGCGAAGAGGATTCCGTAGATCGCGAAACTCGCATTGTAGAGCGGGTCGAAGGCGAAGCTCTCGAAGCCGATCGCCCGGATGACGCTCTGAAATCCGAAGTCCGGGTTCAGGAGCCACTGCCAGACGAGCCCGGTCACGATGAAGGAGAGCGCGAAGGGATAGAGGAAGATCGTCCGGAACGTGTCCTCGAAGCGGATCTTCTGATCCATCAGCGCGGCGAGGACGAAACCGATGACGAGGCTGAATATGAGCGACAGGATGCCGTAGATCGCGAGATTCTCGATCGAGACCATCCAGCGGTTCGTGCCCCAGAGCCGCTCGTACTGGTCGAAGCCGACCCATCGCTCGCGGGGCAGCAGTTTCGAATCGGTGAACGAATAGACGATCGTCCAGACACTGCCGCCGAGGAAGACGACAACGGCGGTGAGCGCCATGGGGATGGAGGCGATCTTGGCACTGAGGTTGTGGAACAGGCGGGAGGGACGGTCAGACATGCGTCGGCCTCTCGGGTTCGGCCGTGCGAGGGCCGGTTTCGCGGATGCGGCTGGGGTGGTCGGCCGCCGGCGGGGGCGGCCGACCTCGGGTCCGGGTCCGGATCAGTAGGCGTCGCCCAGGATCTCCGTGAAGCGGGCCTGCGCATCCTCGACGGACATGTCGGTTCCGCTGAAGAATTCGATCATCAGATCCTGCATCTGGGTCGTGGTGTCGGGGCTCAGGACCTGATCGGTGGCGGGGACCAGATCGCCTTTGGCGAGAATTTCCAGACCCTTGCGCATGCAGTCGTTCGCGGCCTCGACATCCACGTCCTTGCGGACCGGCAGCGAGCCCTTCTTCAGGTTGAAGGCGAGCTGCGCCTCGCGCGAGAAGATGACGGAGGCGAGCTGCGTCTGCGCCTCGGTCTTCGCGTCATCCGAGAGCGCGGGGAAATAGAACGCATCACCCGCGGTCGTGAGGTAGGGCTCCGGCTGGCCGAGCCCCGGCAGGCAGGAATAGTCCTGCCCCGCGACCTCGCCCGCGACCTGGAATTCGCCTTGCGCCCAGTCGCCCATGATCTGGCCGCCGGCCTCGTCGCCGATCACCAGGTTGGTGGCCTGGTTCCATTCCTGCACGTTGGACTTCGCGGCGAGCTTGCGCGCGTCGTCGGCCGCGGCCCAGACCGCCGCCATCTCCGGGCCGGCCGCGGCGTCGGTGTCCTTCTCGGTGAAGACCTTGGTGTAGAGATCCGGTCCGCCGAGCGACAGCGTCAGCACGAAGAAGGCGGTCCAGGCCTGCCAGGGCTGCTTGCCCATCGCGAGCGGGATCTTGCCGGCGGCTTCGAGCGCGGGTCCGGCGGCGACGAATTCCGCCCAGTTCGTCGGGACGGGGACGCCCGCGTCCTCGAACGCCTTGTTCGAGAGCCAGAGCCACGGGTGGGAGTGGATGTTGACCGGCACGCAGTAGAGATCGCCGTCGAGTGTGCAGCTTTCGAGAAGACCTGGAGCCGCGATCACATCGGTCCAGCCCTCTTCCCCCGCGAGTTCGGTCAAGGGCCGCATCAGCCCGGCCTCGACCAGTTCCTCCGCCTGGCGCCCGTGGTTGAACTGCGTCGCGGCCATCGGGTCGCCGCCGGTGATGCGGCTGATCATGATCGGACGCGCGGTGCTGCCGGAGCCCGCGATCGCGCCGTCGATCCACTTGTTGCCGGTGGCGTCGAAAGCCTTGGCAAGCTCGGCCACCGCCGCGGCCTCGCCGCCCGATGTCCACCAGTGCGTGACCTCCAGATCCTCGGCCGAGGCGGACCCGGCCGCGAGGACGGCCGCGCTCGCCCACAGAACACTGCGGATAGACGTCATCATGATTCTCCCCCTTGGTGGCACCGGCCCGGCGCCGCTTTTTTGGTTTGATCACAACCGCTGCCGTGGTGAATTGAATCGCGGATGAAATCGATTACACTTACTCTTGAGGCGATTGGTCCCATTGTCAAGCAGCTTGCGGCATCGGCATGGATCTTGGCCGAAGAGGGAAGGCGGATGATTCAGAAACCACCGCGAATTCAGGATGTCGCCCGCGCGGCGGGCGTCTCGACGGCGACGGTCAGCCGGGCCCTGTCGAACCCCGAACTGCTGGCCGAGGCCACGCGCGACGCGGTGGCGGAGGCGATTCGGGCCACCGGCTACCGTGTCAACCGCGCCGCCCGCAACCTCAGGCGCCGGCGGGCGGGGGCGGTTCTGGTGCTGGTGCCCGACCTCGCCAACCCGTTCTTCTCGCAGATCCTCGCCGGGATCAGCGCGGGCTTCGCCGCGAGCGACCGCTCCGTGCTCATCTCCGAGACGGCGGGTCTTCCCGCGGGAAAACGTCGCCTCGTCGATCTCTTCCTCGACGCGCGGATCGACGGGATGATCTCGCTCGATGGCGGTGTCGGCGAGGCGGAGCTCGGCCAGCTCACCGACCATCAGCTGGCCGACCGGATCATCTTCGCCTGCGAATGGAGCGATGATGCTGCGATCCCGTCGGTCCGGAGCGACAACGCCGCGGGCGCGCGCGCCGCGATCCGGCATCTCCACGATCTCGGCCATCGCGACATCGCCCATGTGACGGGGCCGGCGGGTAATGTCCTCACCCGCGCGCGCCGCGATGCGATGCTGGCCGAGCGCCGGCGGCTCGATCTGCCCGCCCGGGAGGACTGGATCATCCGCGGCGACTTCTCGCTGCGCTCCGGCCACGAGGCGGCCCGGTCGATCGTGGCGATGAGCGACCGGCCGAGCGCGGTCTTCTGCGCCTCCGACATGGTCGCGCTCGGCCTGGTCGCGGGGCTCACCCAGGCGGGGCTCCGCGTGCCCGAGGATATTTCCGTGGTCGGGTTCGACGATATCGAGCAGTCGGCCTATGCCATCCCCGCGCTGACGACGGTCAGGCAGGATCGCGCGGGGCTCGGCAGGCGGGCGGCGGAGCTGCTCCTGTGCCAGTTGGCACGGCTGGAGAGTTCGGAGACTGCGGGTTCGGTCGGCCTCGCGGCGCCGGAGAGGCCCGCGGCCGAGATCCTCGGCGTCGAACTGATCGTTCGCGCCAGTTCGGCGCGGCCCCGGCGGCTCTCTCCGGAACGCCGAGAGCCGTCACGCGCTGGCTCCGCGTGACGGCTCTCGGTCCCGTTTCGTCTCCGCTCCGCGGCGGTTCTCCTCAGCCCACGATGGCGCGGATCAGGAAGTACATGACCGAGGGGCCGAGCAGGCAGCCGAGCCCGGTGTAGAAGGTCGCGGTCATCGCGCCATAGGGTACCAGCCGCTTGTCGGTCGCCGCGAGGCCGCCCGCGACACCGCTGGTCGTGCCCATCAGACCGCCGTAGGCCATCGCCGCCTTCGGATTGTTGAGCCCGATATAGGGCGCGATGAAGGGCGTTCCGATCATCACGATCACGGACTTCACCAGCCCCGCCGCGACCGAGAGCGCCACGATCTCGCTCGATGCGCCGAGCGCCGAGCCGGTCACCGGGCCGACGATATAGGTCGCGGCGCCGGCGCCGAGCGTCGTCATGCTGACCGCGTCGGTATAGCCGAACATGAGTGCGACGATCGCGCCCACGATGAAGGAGAGGAAGATGCCGAGGAAGAGCGACAGCACGCCGACGATGCCCGACCGGCGGATCTCCTGCAGATCGACACCATAGGCGGTCGAGACGATCGCGAAGTCGCGCAGCATCGCGCCGCCCATGATGCCGAGCCCGGCGAAGACCGGAATGTCCGCCATGCCCTTCGACCCGCCGGTGAAGAGACCGCCGAAATAGGCGAGCACGAGCCCGGCGATGATCGCCACCGCCGAACCGTGCAGCCGGCCGGCCGTCAGGTGATGCGAGACGTAGTAGCTGAGCCACATCACGCCGCCGACTAGCAGGAAGGCGAAGACCAGCCCGTTCTTGATCAGGACTTCGGAAATCAGTTCCATGGCTCAGACTTCCTCTTCTTCGCGGACCGGGGGCAGGGGTTCCTCGGCGCCACCGATGCGCGACAGCGCGGGCACCAGGGCCCAGCAGACCACGGTCGCCGCGACGCCGGCGAGCAGGGCGACGGGTCCGCCGCCCACGGCCGCGACCACGTTCTGGGTCGAGGCCATGGCGACGACGATCGGAATGTACATCGCGCTCCAGAACAGCACGCCGTCGGCGCTGTGCGGCGGGAAATGCCCGGCGCGGCGCATCCGGTCGGTCACGACGATGAGCAGCAGCATCGCGAAGCCCACGCCGCCGACATTGGATTCGACGCCGAGAACCGCGCCGAGCAGATCGCCGACGATCATGCCCACGACGAGACAGGCCGCCAGAACGGCGACACCATAGATGATCATTGATTGGGTCCTCCCAGGGGATTGGCGGGCGGCCGGGCCTCGTCCGGCCTGGCCACCCGCGCGTTCTTCTTACTTGTAGAGATCGGCGTAGGTCTTGCGCAGCTCGGCCTTCTGGACCTTGCCCATGACGTTGCGGGGCAGTTCCCGCACGAAGAGCACCTTCTTGGGCTGCTTGTAGCGGGCGAGCTTGTCGCCGATGGCGGCGATCACCTGCGCCTCGTCGAGGCTCGCATCGGGCTGGGGCACCACGACCGCCGTCACGCCTTCGCCGAGGTCGGGATGCTGGAGGCCGATGACCGCGCTTTCCACGACGCCCGGAATGTCGTCGATGAGGCCCTCGATCTCCTTCGGATAGACGTTGTAGCCGCCCGAGATCACGAGATCCTTGTCGCGGCCGACGATGCGGAGATAGCCGTCCTCCGCGCTGATCTGGCCGAGGTCGCCGGTGATGAAGAAGCCGTCCTTCCGGAATTCGGAGGCGGTCTTCTCGGGCATCTGCCAGTAGCCCTCGAAGACGTTCGGACCGCGCACCTCGATCGCGCCGATCTCGCCCACCGCCAGCGGCTCGCCGCTCTCGCGGTCGGTGACGCGGATCTCGATTCCGGGGAGCGGCATGCCCACCGCGCCGGGCTTGCGGGCGCCGTCGTAGGGGTTCGTGGTGATCATGCAGGTTTCGGTCATGCCGTAGCGTTCGAGGATCGGATGGCCGGTGCGCTCCTCGAAGGCGCGGTGATCCTCGGCGAGCAGCGGCGCCGAGCCGGAGACGAAGAGCCGCATGTTGGCGGTCGTCTCGCGGTTCAGCCGCTCGGCCCGCAGCAGGCGGGTGTAGAAGGTCGGCACGCCCATCAGGACCGTCGCATCCGCCATCAGGTCGATCGCCTGATCGGCGTCGAATTTCGTGAGCCAGATCATGGTCGCACCCGCCACGATGCTCATGTTGGCCGCGACGAAAAGCCCGTGGGTGTGGAAGATCGGCAGCGCGTGGATCAGCCGGTCCTCGCCGGTGTACTTCCAGCTTTCCAGCAGGGCGGCGGTGTTCGAGGCGAGGTTGCCATGGGTCAGGACCGCGCCCTTGGAGCGGCCGGTGGTGCCCGAGGTATAGAGGATCGCCGCGTGATCGGTCATCGCGCGGGCCACGCTGTCGGTCCGGCCTTCGGCGGCGTTCGCGAGATCCATCAGGCTGCCGTCACCGTCGGCGCCGAGGCTTTCGACGCGCAACCCGTCGCTCTCGCGCGCCTTGTGATCGGCGAGCGTCGAGGGCGCGCAGACGAAGAGCCGGGGCGAGGCGTCGCCGACGAAATAGTCGATCTCGGCGCCGGTATAGGCGGTGTTGAGCGGCAGGTAGACGCCGCCGACCTGCAGCGTCGCGAGATAGAGGCAGATCGCCTCCGCGCTCTTGTCGGTCTGCACCGCCACGCGGTCGCCCGGCTGGACTCCGATCTCCGTCAGGACGGCGGCGAATTTCTCGACCAGCGCGCGCGCCTCGGCATAGCGGATGTCGGTCTTTCCCGGCCGCTCGAAGAGCGCCTTGTCGGGGTTCGCCTCGGTCGAGGCGATGAAGCTCTGGTGGATGGTCTGCATGGGTTCCTCCCTTTATCTTCGTGATCTCAGCGCGCCAGAACGGCGTCGAGCGGTTCGCCGGTGGCGACGGTGCCGTCACGGACGAAGGCCTCGTGCTGGCTTTCGATCGCGCCGGGTTCGTAGAGATAGTTGATCATCAGCCCGTGCGCGCGCTGGATCGCGCCCTCCGAGAGATCGGCGGGCCAGTTGACGCGCCAGGCGGCGGCGCCGTTGCCGAGATGAAAGCGGGCGACCGGATCGCGGGGCGCGCCGGACTTGCCCTTGGCCTCGGTGAAATAGGTCGCGGCGAGCGCCTCGACGCGGGGCCTGAGTTGCGCGGCGGCCTCCGGGTCGCTGGTCCAGGCGGCCTTGGCGAGGTCTTCCTCGAGCTCAGCCGCGCGGGGGTCCTCGGCGCTCGCCAGCCAGTTCGCGAAGCCCGGGGCGGGCGAGAGCGTGACGAAGGTCCGAAGCGAGGGCAGTTCGGCGGCGAGTTCGGCGACGACCTGCTTGATCAGGAAATTGCCGAAGGAGACGCCTTTGAGCCCGCCGAGCGTGTTGTTGA
Organism: Amaricoccus sp. W119; assembly: GCF_047275745.1. Taxonomy (NCBI): domain Bacteria; kingdom Pseudomonadati; phylum Pseudomonadota; class Alphaproteobacteria; order Rhodobacterales; family Paracoccaceae; genus Amaricoccus; species Amaricoccus sp. W119. Next base: position 22,874 of record NZ_JBKQWU010000024.1, read on the forward strand.
TCGAATAGAAGACGGCGGTATCCGCCTCCTCAGCCGGCTCGGCGCGGGGCGCGTTCAGGATCGGGGCGATCTCGGCCGGCGTCTGCCGGGTCAGGGCGACCTCGACGAAGATCAGCGGCTCGTTGCCGGTCGCCGGATGGAAGAAGGCGTAGCAGCGGCGGTCGGCGGGATCGAGGCGGCGGCGCAGATCCTGCCAGCCCTGCATCGGGTGCACCGACTCATAGGCCATGATCTTTTCGAGAACATCCGCGCCCGAGGACCAGTCGATACGCTCGATCCTGAGAAAGCCGCGGTTGAACCACGAGCGGAAGAGATGCTCGAAATCCGTGTCGAGCGGCGCGAGCGCGGGATCGTGGCGGATCGCGGCCAGGAGATCGGCGCGCATGTGGACGAGCTTGAGCGTGGCGCCGCGCGCGGTGTTGAGCCGCCGGAGCAGCGACTGGCGGGTCGGCTCCACCGCGTCGAAGAGCGGGACCAGCGTGCTGGCCGAAGGGTCCGCGTCATAGGCGGCATAGGCCTGACGGATCTTCTCCGGGTCCGCGCCGAAGCGGTCGCGCAGCAGGATGAAGAACTGGTGCCGCTCCTCCGCGTTCAGGTCGGCATAGGCGGCCAGCGCCTGCTCGGCCACCGCGACGCGCGCGGCATCGCCGATCCGTCCCATCAGCACATCGCAGGCCGCGGCGAGCCGTTCGGCGGCCGGGCGGGCCAGCGCGGTCCGGGCGGCGGCTTCCTCGGTGATCCGCGGTTGCCGTTCCTTGCGGTCGTTGCCGACGATGGCCTGAACGAAGTCGTTCAGGAAGGCCAGTTTGGGTCGCGCCATGATCGTTCCTCCTGAGATCGTTGTACGCGATTCGCCTCATGTTGTATATAACAAAGTTGACCTTGGACATTTCAACGCCGATCAGATAAATTGCGGCGGGTTCGCAGACACTTGAGGGGCCGGGCCGTGGAACGCTTCGCCAAACCGACCACGCAGCGCATCCGCCATGTGCTGGAAAACGCCATCGTCGATGGCCGTTTCGCGCCGGGCGAGAAGCTCGATCCCGAGGCGCTGGCGGCCGAGTTCGCCTGTTCGCGCACGCCGGTTCGCGAGGCGCTGCAGGCGCTCGAAGCCTCGGGCCTGGTCCGGGTTGAGCCGAAGCGCGGCACTTTCGTCACGGAACTCGGGATCGTCGAACTGACGGAGCGGTTCGAAGTCATGGCTGAGCTCGAGGCGATGTGCGCCCGGCTCGCCGCGGAGCGGGCCACGCCGGACGAACTCGCCCGCGTCCGTGCCGCTCAGACCGCCTGCGCGCGCGCGGCGGAGACCGGCGACAGCGATGCCTATTATCACGAGAACGCCCGGTTCCATCAGGCGATCTACGCCGCTTCCGGCAATGGGTTCCTGGAAAACGAGGCGTCGCGGCTGCAGACCATGCTCCAGCCCTACCGCCGGCGGCAGTTGAACGTACGCGGACGCATGCTCCGCTCGCTGGAGCAGCACGAGGCGGTGCTGGGCCGGATCGAGGCGGGGGATGGGGCGGCCGCGGCCGACGAGATGAACGCGCATGTCCGCATTCAGGGCGACCGGTTCCACGAGTTGATCGCATCGCTCCGGCCTCGGGAGTCGCGGGGTCCGAGATAGACGCCGACGGCAGGGCGGAACGCCTTGGCGCGGGTGCCGGCCGGCGCGAGGCCGTGGCGAATGGCGGGCCCGCGAGATCAGCCCTCCACGATATCGTCGTATTCCCGATGCTTCGCGTAGAACCGGCCCATGAACTCGCACCGGAGCACCGCTTTGCGTCCCGAGGCGCGGATGAGGTCGAAGACGCCGGTGGCGAGCTTCGAGCCGATGCCGCGTCCGCCATATTGCGACGGCACCTCGGTATGGATCAGCACCACGCGCCCGTCCTCGATCCGGTAATAGGCCGCCGCGATGTCCTCTCCCTCGAGCGGCAGTTCGAAGCGGTGTTCGGCGGGATTGTCGATGACCTGTTCTTCCATGAGCGCCCCCTATGCGCTGACGGTCCGAAGACCGAGATGTTCCACCAGGGCCCGCGCCGCCGCGCCGCCGGCGCGGTTCGCACCGATGGTCGAAGCCGAGGGGCCGTAGCCCACCAGATGCACGCGCGGATCGCGCGCCACCTCGGTCGCGAGCCGGCCCGTCATCGTGATCCCGCCGTTCTCCTCGCGCAACCCGAGCGGCGCGAGATGATCGAGCGCGCTGCGAAAGCCGGTGGCCCAGATGATCACATCCACCGCCTCCTCGCGCCCGTCGGGCCAGCGGAGCCCCGAGGGGGTGATCTCGGAGAACATCGGCTGGCGGTTCAGGACACCGCGCGCCGCCATGGCGCGGATCGCGGGGGAGCGCGGGATGCCTGTGACCGAGACGACCGAGCCGGGCACGAGACCCGCGCGCACCCGCTCTTCCACGCGCGCGACCGCGGCGCGCCCGTCCTCGGCGGTGAAGTCGGTCTCCCGGAATACCGGCGGCCGCCGGGTGACCCAGATCGTCCTGGCGACGCGCGAGATCTCGTCGAGCATCTGCAGGGCCGAGATCCCCGCGCCGACGATGGCGACGCGCTGCCCGGCGAATTCGTCGGGCACATGATAGTCGTGCGTGTGAAGCTGGCGGCCTTCGAAGAGCTCGCGGCCCGGATAATAGGGGATCTGCGGCGCGTCCCATGTCCCGGTCGCATTGATGATGCCCCGGGCGGAGAAGACCTCGTGATCGGTCTCGACCCGCAGCCTCTCGCCCCGGCCACAGACCAGCCGCGCGGTCACGGGGCGGTAGACGGGCAGGTGGAACCGCTCCTCATAGGCCCTGAAATAGGCCGGCACCGCCTCGGCGGCGCGAACCTCGGTCTGGCCCGGATCGAGCACCTCGGCGAAGCCCATGCCGGGCAGATCGTGAAGCCGGTTGATGGTCTTCATCGTCAGCGTGGGCCAGCGGAACTGCCAGGCGCCACCGGGCTCGGGCGACTTGTCGAGAACGAGGAATCCCTTGCCACCGGTGAGACCGAGCTGCGCGAGGTGATAGCCCGCCGACAGCCCGGCCTGACCGCCACCGATCACCAGAATATCGATCTTGTATGCAAGGCTGTTCATGGCAGACTCGCCTCTGGCCGTCCTCGACCGGAATCAACTTATCGCCGCTGGTGCCCAATACAAGGCGCCGGTCGCGCGGCTCGATCCGCGACCGCCAGGAACGGATTCGGCTTGCTGTCCGAACTGGTTGAACCTGGCCGCCGGCCGGGCGTAGGGTCGGATGGCGCCGGGCAGGCACGGTATGGCGCTCGGCCTCCTGCTGGCACAGTGGACTGGCATCGAGAATCTGATCGGCCCGGAGACTAACGCCCGGCCGTCCGGCGAACCCGGAGTGGAGCGTGGGGGAACATTGAATGATCAGCCGCGTCCGTCGTCTCACCGGGTTCAGCCGAAGAGCGTTCCTCGCATCCACCGCCGCCGGCCTGGCTTCGCTCTCGGGGGGCGCTCCTGTCCCGGCGCAGGAACCGAAGGTGCTCGTGTTCAGCGACCATGAACCTTTGGGCGGGATGCGGACCCGGTTCCTCAAGGAGGTGCTGTTCCCCGCCATCGAAGCTGAATCGAGCGGGCGACGGCGGATCGAGGACCACTGGAACGGCGAGCTTGCCGGCCCCTATGACGCGATGGAGAGCGTCGGCACGGGCGAGAGGATCGACATGGCGACCGTCGTACCCGAGTACGCGGCGGAGGCCATGCCGCTGCACCAGATCTTCAAGGGCTTTCCGATGGGGCCGACGGGTTCCGCGCAGATCGAATTCTTCAGGCGCGTGTACAGGGAGATCCCGGCGTTCGCCGAGGAAATGGCCGCGAACAACCTGGTCACGACCTATCTCGGCACCGGCTATCCCGTCGCCTTCTTCGGGACGGCGCCGATCGAGTCATTGGATGATGTCGCCGGTGGCAGCTGGCGGACCGCGAGCTTCTGGCATCGCGCCCTGCTCGCCAACGTGGGCGCGACGCCTGTCACCATGCCCTGGGGTCCGGAAGTGCCCGAAGCTCTCCGGGCCGGCACGATCGATGGGCTCATGGTGAATGTCGACAGCGGCTACATGCTGAATGTCCACGATCCGGCGCCGCATGTCCTGGTTTCCAGGGATCTGTGGCTCGGGCATGTCTATCCGCTGGCCATGAACAAGGACACCTGGGACGGCCTGGCGCGGGAGGACCGCGACGCCATCGGGCGGGCGGCGGACTCAGCCTACGCCGCCCTGGGCTCGGTGATGGCCGCCAGCTTCGATCGGCAGATCGAGGACCTGCGGGACGCGGGCGCCACCGTTCGCGTTCTCGAAAGGCCCGAGGTCGCGCGTTGGGTGGCCGCGGGGAAGTTCGAGGCGATTCAGGATGCCTGGGCCGCGGAGCAGCGGGCGGAGAACGTCGAGGCCGCCCCCGTGCTCGCGGCGGTGCGAGCCATCATGTCGGACTTCGCACGGTAGTAGCCCGGCCTGCCAGGCCGGGCCTTCGCCGGGCGCCCTCGGGCAGTTTCTCGCCGAACCTCCCGAATCTCAGAACGCCACCGCCCCCTGACCGGACCCCGCGGGAACGCGTCCGGCGATGTCGGCGGCGAAGCGCGACAGGCCGGCGCCGACCTCGCGGATCACCGCCTCGGCCTCGCTCCAGTCCGGCTGGAACTCGTGGCCGCATTCGATGACGAAGCCCAGAACCTTGCCGAGCGACGCATCGGCCCGGTGCCGGCTGTAGGCGTAGTCGTCGCTCGCCCCCGATGTCGCATAGAGCGAGAAGGAGGCCGAGACTGCGTAGTCGTCGTCGCGCACCTTCCGGATCTCGTCGGCCATCAGATGCGAGAGCCGGGCCAGCTCCACTTCGTCCCCGGCGTCGATGAATTCGGCATAGGCGCCGTCCCCGGCGCGTCCCCGCTGTCCATCGAACGCGGTGTTGAGGAAGGTCTGCTCCGGCGCCGTGCTCTGGTTCTCGTCGAGCCCCCAGTTGTGGAACACCGCCGGCACCGCGCCATGCACGTCGATGAACCATCCGGCGCGCGGATACTGGTCGAACAGCCAGACGACATTCCGGGTCTCGGGCTCCGATGCCGCCTCCGGGCCGACATAGAGGTACTTGTGGCACGGATCGGCCGAGGCACTGACCGCGTCGGGCGCGAAGGTCCGGCGGAAGTCCCAGGCGACGTCGAAATTGCGGTTGAGATCGGCTCCCACGCAGGCGTCCGCGGCCGACCCGCCCCGGTTCTTGCGCCAGTCGGGATCGACGGTCTGCCTGTAGACGCGGCCGTCGGGGTTGGCGCAGGGCACCAGCACGAGCGTCAGCCTTTCGAAGATCGCCGCGACCTCCTCCGCCGCGATCCGCGCCCCGCCATAGGTGAGGCCCAGCCCGGCCTGCCGCGCCTCGAGCAGGTCGGCGGCGAGATAGAGCAGCGCGTCGGGCGGAATCCACTCCCGCGCGTGCAGACCGCCGACGATGATGATCGCCGTCTCGCCGCCCGCTCCGATCTCCAGGCCGACGATCGCCCGCCCCTCGACGCTGGCGTTCGGCGGCGTGACCAGCCGGCAATGCTCGGGATAGGCCGAGGCGAGCCGGCGTACGCCACTCTCGATCTCCTGCGCGCTCAGATAGCTCATCGCCCTACTCCTTCACGCCCAGGCCGCGCGGCACGGTCCCGTCGGCGAAGCGGTCGCCTGTCGCCACCATCCTGAGCCGCGCACGGGCTGGCCGCACCTCCTCGAGCACCTCGATCCTGACGCCGCCCGCGCGCATCCGCGACAGCCGGGCGATTTCCTCGTCCTCCGAGATCACCGTGGTGGCATAGCGGTCGCCCTCCTTCAGCGCGACCGGCCGGCACCCCATGTCCACCACAGCCCCGGCGAGGAAATCCCTGAGTTCGGGGAGCGTCCCGGCGCTCACGCGCAGCTTCTTCGGCATCGCCTGTCTCTCCTACTTGGTCATCGCGCTTTGCGGCTCGCCCATCACGCCATGCGCCCAGTCCGCGACCTCGGACACGCGGGTATAGACACCGTATTTCAGCGCCCGCGCGCAACCGATGCCCCAGCTCACGATCCCGAGCAGCCGGGTGTCCGCCGTTACCTCTCCGCCCGTATCGACCGGGCCGCCGCTGTCGCCTTGGCAGGCATCGAGGCCGCCTTCGCGCGCGCCGGCGCAGAACATCGAGTCGAGGATGTCGCCATCGTAGCTCTCGGGCTCGTTGCAGACCGCGTTCGACACCACCGGCGGCTCGGCGAAAAGAAGCTGGTCCGACCCCGGGCCGCCCTCCGAGATCGCGCCCCAGCCGCTGACGCGGATCTGGACACCGTCGCCGGGCATCTCCTCGGCGCTGGCCAGCGCGATCGGGGCACCCTCGGTCAGCGGCGCAGAGAGCCTGAGCAGCGCGGCGTCGAAGTCCATCGTGTCCGAGTTCCAGTCCGGATGGACGAGGATCTCGCTCACGGCCATCTGCTCGCCGCCGGTCGCATAGAAGACCGTGCCCACGACCACCTCAAGCCGCGCCGGGTCCTTGTTGACGCGCGCGTTGTCGACGCAATGCGCGGCGGTCAGCACCCAATCCTCCGCGACGATCGACCCGCCGCAGAACTGGTTGCGCGCCGTGCCGCCGGAGACGAGCGCGACCTGCCAGGGGATCTCCGAGATCTCCTCGACGGGCGTGCCGCCCACGATCAGCGGATTCGGCGGGACGCTGGCCTCGTCGGCGCGGGCGGGCGTGGTCATGGCTACCGCGGCGAGACCGATGAGCAGAAATGAAGTCTTCATGATCAATCTCCTTCTGAAAAAGGGCAGGCTCAGGAAATCGGAATGGTCCCGCGGGCCAGCGCCGCCGCCACGGCGGATTCCGCGTCGACGCAGCCCCGGCCGAACTTCGGCGAATGTCCGTCGGTATACCCGTCGCCGATCCGCCGGGTGGTGTCCCGGACGAGGTCACGGGCCTCGGCCGCGGAGAGCCGCGGATTCGCGGTCAGCACCAGCGCGCAGACGCCGGCGACCACGGGGCAGGCGCAGGAGGTGCCGGCGAAGGCGTCGTAATAATCGCCCGAGGCATAGCCCCGTGCGATGACCTGACCGTCATCGTCGAGGCCATCGGTCACGTCCGCCGTGGTGACGGGGCGGCCGGGTGCGCCGGAGGATGGGGCGCAGACCGCGATCTCGCGCCCGGTCGAGGAATAGGAGGCATGCGTGTCCCGGCTCGTCGAGGCCGCCACCGCGAGCACGTCGGGATGGATCGCGAATCCGTTCAGGTTGCGCGGCAGGTCGTTCACGCCGCGGCGATTGTTGCCGGCGGCGAAGACGATCACCGCCCCCTTGCCGTCGCGCCCCTCCGTCGCGCAGCGATGGATGGCCTCCGCCGCCGGTCCCGGAAGCGGATAGACATCCGCCAGCGCACTCCAGCTGCAACTCACGACCCAGGCGCCGCTCATCCGCGCGTGATCGAACCAGCGCGTGACCGATTCCGCCGAGATCGCGCCCGTCCGGAGCGGCATCAACCGGGCCATCGGCGCGACCCCGACCACCTCACCGCCGCCCAGCGCCGCCACGGCCACCGAGGCGCAGGCGGTTCCGTGCGCGTCCCAGCCGTCAGGGATCGGCTCCGCGTCATTGTCGACGAAATCGAACGCGCCGACCGTCTTGCCATTGAGATCGAGGTGCCCGAGGTCGAAGCCGCCATCCATCACCGCGACGATCACATCCTCGGAGCCAAAGCCGCCCAGCCTGCGCCAGGCGCCGGTCACGCGGGCATCCGCGCCGCTCGTCAGTCCGGGCCGGTCGCCGCGGTTCTCCAGATGCCAGAGCACGCCGAACCGCGCATCCGCGGGCGGCTCGAAGTTCAGCGGCGCCGAGGGCGTCACGAGATCCGGTTCGATCTCGGCCTCCGGGAAATCCGCCTGCAGCGCCGCGGCGACCGCCACCGTATCCGGCTCCGCCGACTCGACCCGGATGAAGCTGCCGGTAAAACCCGCGCGGCGGCACCCGTGACGCGCGAGCGCCGTGTCGATCGCCGCGCCCGGCGTCCCGTCCGGGAAGCGCAGATTGATGATCCCGAGCGGAACGAACGGCGTCTCGTCGGTTCGGGAGGTATGGTAGACCGGCCGCGGCCGACCGGTGGCGCTCTCGCGCGTGAGGGCATCGCGCGCCCCGCGCATGTTGGCCGGGGGGACGTCGATGATCTCGAAGTCGCCGAGCTGGATGTCACGCCGGCCATGGACCGACCGTGTCACCGCGTCGATCGCGCGCTCGAACCGGCGTTGCCGCGCCGCCGGCGTGGCGGCGGTCGCCCGCTCCGCGCGCGCCGCCACCTTGGTCTCGCTCCGGTACAACGTCACCCTGCCTTGCCCGAAGCGGAGCGGAACGGACTCAGGCATGGAAGTTCACGAACAGACAGCTTCGAATATCCACGAAACACACCATGGCAAAGTCTTATGCACATACACGGAAATTATTTCCGGAAACGTGTGATTTTATCTCCCNACAGACAGCTTCGAATATCCACGAAACACACCATGGCAAAGTCTTATGCACATACACGGAAATTATTTCCGGAAACGTGTGATTTTATCTCCCGATAATATCAGGATCTGGCATAATTGTGGGCGAGGTATATGCGAAACATTATATCGCGATCTGCGATTCGCATCGACAGGAAATGCCAGAGGCATCGACGAGGAGGCTCCGGGGAAGGCGCGCGATCGGGGTTTGCCCGGCTGCTTCGCGCGCCGGGTTTCTGACCCGACGCGCCGCCTCATCCTGCTTGGGGGTTCAGACATCGGCCGGGAGGGCCATCGCGACCTGCGAGGTTCGCCCCAGCGTCGCCGGACCCCAGAGCGAGAGCGCCCGCAACGACAGCATGCGGTCCGACCGGATCGGGAAGGTCTTGAGGACGGGCGTCTGCGCATGGTGGGTCATCGCCTGCTGGATGGCCTTGTGGAAGGCGCGGTAGTCGCCGCTGAACCGCCCTTCCTGCCAGGTCGAAAGCAGCGCGCCGGTGAAGGCGCCGTATTCGTCGCCATCCGAGGCCAGTTCGTTCTCCATGCAGGCGGCGAGTTGAAGCACGCTCGCCTCGATGTCCGAGGTCAGTGGCGAGGTCATGATGTTCTCGTCGATGTGGCGGAACTGCCTGGCATAATCGCGCAGCCGATCGTGCTGCTCCAGGGCAATCCGGGTGCGAACCGAATCCGGCATCAGACGCGCGCGGGTCTGGGAGCGCACCGCGTCGGCTGCCAGCATCGCGGCGAAGCCGCCTGCTCCGGCCGCGGCGGCGGGCGAGGGCGATGCCATCTCTATCCGCCGCAGCGCGCCACCGGAGTGGCAGCAGTCGGCGATGATGACCACCCGCACGTCGCGGCGGAACTTGCGATAGAGCGAGAACATCTCGTCGTCGGCGATCTGCCCGTCATAGAGACAATAGGTTTCATCCTGCGTGTCGGACGGGTCCTTGGACGTCTCGTCGCCGTTGTAGTCGGGAATCTGCCCGCCATGGGAGGAGATGGTCATCAGGAAGGTGTCGCCGGCCCACAACTCCTTCGCCGCCGCCTCGATGGCGCCGACGACGGCCGCCCGCGTCGCCTCCGCCGTCAGGAGCCGCCGCGTGTGATACCCCTCGCGGCGGGCCAGCAACTCCATCGCCGTGGCATCGTTCTCGCAGGCGACGAGCGGTCCGGCCCAGCCCGCGTAGTCCTCGGGGTTCACGCTGTTCAGGCCGATGTGCAGCGACACCCCGATCGGGTCCCGGACCGGGCGCACTTCGTCCTCAAGCACTCCGGGCCCGCGGGTGCGCGCGCCTTCCGCCACCGGTTGCGGCGCCGGAGCCTGTTTCGGCCGTCCCTCGGTGATGTCCTTGATCACCCTGGCGATCCGGCCACTCACCGCCGCGAAACCTTCGTCGGTGGGATGCAGCTCGTCGTACCATTGGGTCGGTGCCACCGCGCCGCGGCAATCGACATAGCGCACGTGCTCGAACATGCCGGCGACGCGCTTCAGCCCCTTGTTGAAGAGATCGACCATCACCGCGGTGATCGCCTGTTGGAGCGCCGGGTTGGTGATCCCCCGCTCCCGCATCGGCCTGCCGAGCCAGCGGCCATCGGCGCGCGGCACGACATAGTCGTAGCCATGGCAGATGACGGTGGCGGGGTGGGGACGCGTTGCCCCCATCACGTCGCGGATGATCTGCTCGTACCAGCTGAAGGCCTCGTCCAGCAGCGCGGCATAGCTCGAACGGAGATATTCGTGCGGCTTCAGATCCTCGTCGAACCGCACGAGATGCCGGGCCAGCGCGCCTCCGGCGCAGAGCTCGCTGCCGCCGCCCGACAGCAGCAGGATCTTCGCCCCGGATTTGCTCAGCCCCCGGACATAGTCGCGCCGCGCCGCCATGTTCGCGAGAAGGTCTCCCGCGGCGCTGGTACAGTAGATCGGATAGGAAGTGAGCCGCCCGAGACAGTCGACAACATCGTTGAGACGCACGGGATACTGGAACCAGCTGTCTCCTTCCGCCGCCAGGGTCGGGCCTTCGTAGCCGTCGCTGATCGCGCCGTGGAACCGCATCTGGCGATCGAAGGCGGAAGCGGTGTTGAAGGTGTTCAGCAACAGGGCCGAGCGGTCCCGCGCCTGGCCAGGTTGCGCCCCGATGTCGGGTTCTACGTTCTGCCAGTTGAAATCGAGCCCCGGCTCGAACGGCGCCCTACCATCCGTCCGGATCAGGTAGGCATCGGCCTCCTCCGGCGAGAGGTCGCCCTGCCGCAGCCTGCGCCGCAGTTCGCTCAGCTTGATCTTCTTCCCCGCGTCCTCGGTCATCATGCGTCCCCTTCACAACGTGTTGAGTATCAGTTCCTTCACGCGCCGCTGGACGTCCGGGGCGCCGCTCAGAAGCGTCGTCTTCTGGTCCGTGTGCATGCTGGCCGAATGCTTGATCGGCTCGCAGAGCAGCTTCACCTGACGCATCCGCGTCTCCATCGCCATCTTCTGACGAATCTCCGCCGCGTTGGGCCGATCGCCGTCCCCAGCGAACATGCCGCCGGCGAGCCCTTCCATCGTCGTGAAGCTCATGCCCAGCATCGGCCGGGGATGACCGCGGCGCCGGTCGACGAACGAGCGGGACATGAGCCGGCTGACCGTGCCGCCGTATCCGGCGAAGGACAGCTTCTCCTCCAGCGGTTCGTCGGGAACGAGGATCGTGGCGGCCTTGCCCTTCCGCTTCATCCGGGCCATCTCCATGATGAGCTTGTGGGCGTCGTCGACCGGCACGGTGGCGAAGACCAGGGTCACGCTGGAGAGGGAGTCGATGAAGGCACGCCCTTCCTCGCGATTGCGCCGCGCGAGGTTCACCAGATCCTCGGCGACCATCGCCCCCGCGCCCTCGGCGATGACGTGGATGGGCTTGCCCTTGTCACGGCACGCCGTTGCCAGCGCGATGACCGCCCTTCCAAGATGGCCTGGCCGATGCTTGCCGCTCGGGTCCCCGGTATCGAACACGGCCCTGAACGAACTGGAACCGATATCGCGCCACAGGGCACGCCCGATCCCGCTGAGCGCCAGCTCGATCCGCCGGTCAAGTTCCTGGCCGCTGGCGCCGATCCCCTCACTCTCGCTGGCGGCGGTCGAGGTCACGACCTGGAGGATCTGGCTCGCGAAATTCGCCGACCAGAAGAAATTCGCCGTCTCGATGCCATGGTGGCGATAGTCGTCGCGCAGGCTCGCCGCCCGCTGGAATGACCGGTCGAGCGGCTCCAGGAAGCCGGGAAACCGCAGGACGATCGCCTTCGTCTTCGAATCAGAGACGACGGCGCGCATCGTCTCGTCGAACTCCGCCGCCGCCTCGATGGGAGTGGCATAGACGCCGGTTTCGACGAAATCGCCATATTCGAGGTTGAGAAACTGCCCGCGGAGCTCGCGGTGCGGGACCGAGCCGGCCGAAGCCCCCAGGCTGCGTCTGAGACCCGCGCTTACCCCCTGCTCGTCGATGCTGTAGGGGAAGACGTGGGTGCCGGCGAGGCCAAGGCGGAGCACCCAGCCGTCGAGCACGTTCGCGGCCCAGTCCTGGTAGGTCCAGAGCGCGACCCCTGCCAGCGGCCCGTCGGGAGCCGGAAACCGTCCCCACTCCTCCCCCCAGGAGTTCAGGACCAGGAAACCCTCGCCGGTGTAACCGACGATCAGGAAGGCGTGGCCGAGTTCATCGCCCCCCGGCCGGGCGGGGTCCCAGTCGATCCGGCCGCCCTTCGCGGCCACTCTGGCCTTGCTCCAGCCGTCGTGGGTTCTGGCCGAGACGAGTATGGTCTCCGTTTCCCGCAAGGCGGCATGGTAATGGTTCAGGATCGGCAGCAGGCGGTAGTAGGCGCCGAGTGCCCGGTTCTCCGCGCAACCGGCCTGCTCTCGGGTCAGCCAGCCGGCCGCTTCATCCTCGTCCGGCCAGGTTGCCTCGCAAGCGTCGGCGGAGGCGGCGAGGGAGGCTCCGTGATGATAGAACGCCTTGATCGCCGATCGCAGGGTGCGGACCCCGCCACCAGACTTCCCCGCCGCCGAGGCGAGCGCCGCCGCGTCGTCTCCCAGGTCGCCATAGGCATCGTGATATCGCGCCATGCGGTAGAGCATGGTGGCGCTTACCCTGTCGGCGCCGTCGAGCGCTTCGCAGTTGGCGGGATCACGATCCCGCAGCCGGACCTGGATGTCGATCAGGGCGGCGAGCGCCTGGCCGACACAATCGCTTCGCGCGCGCTGGTCACGGACGCCGAAGACGAACCGCCGAACTCCCGAGTCCGTGGTCGTGAATAGCCCAGGCTCCGGCCATTGCGCGCGATGCAGGGTGGAGAGTGACGGCTGGTAGATCTGGTCCCGAAGGTCGACATAATCCCGCCGCGCCGCGTTGACAGCGCGGGTACTGGTATCCTCGCCTGGCGGGTCCGATTCCTGGGTTCGCGGAACATCGTCCATGTGAATCTCCGTCGGTCGCGGCGCAGGCACATTGTCCTTCGCAGCACGATGGGCAGGCGTTGCATCAACGGCCCGGCCGCCGGGGAAGACCTGCCAGGTACGCGTCGATCCCGGTCGTGGCATCGACATTGGCTTCCGGACGGGTTGATCGCGGGGCCGGGTCGCCACGGCCGTTCCCATGACAAAGAGCAGCAGGCACGATGTACCTCAAGAACAGCGTCCGATAATTCGCGCCGGTGTAGTTAACTATTCTCCTATGCGCACAATTCGAAGCGGCCAGAACGTGGCCATATCGTATTATGAAAAGGATACGGCAGATCTATAAGCCGATTCTACCACGCCGGACGCCAGCTGTCACGTTCTCAACGGCCGTAAGGCCGGCCGTGCACTCGAGCTTCCAGCTTTGCCGCGGGTTACGAGGGCGCCAGGAAACTCCGACACCCGCCCGTGAGGCCGGATGCGATTATCGCGAGGCGCCTCGCCGCCGCGGGCACATCCTCCTGCGCGCCTATCGCTTCATCCGCTCGCCGCGCGCATCGTACATCGGTGCGAGGGACGGTTCGGCGGGACAGATCCGGCCCGCGATGTCGAGGGCGTAGTCCGAGCCGAGCAGCGCCTCGGCGCTCTCGCCTAGCGCGCAGGGTACGTAGCCGAGGCCGACCGCGGCCCCCAGCGTGTGGCCGTGGTTGCCCGAGGTCACATGGCCGACGACGCGGCCGTCGCGCAGGATCGGCTCTCCGTGGAAGACGAGCGGCTCCGGGTCACGCAGGCGGAACTGGACGAGCCGCCGGGACAGGCCGGCCTCGCGTTTACGGAGGACCGCCTCGCGGCCTATGAAGTCGCCCTTGCCGGTCCGGACCGCGAAGCCGAGCCCGGCCTCCAGCACGTGATCCTCATCGGTGATGTCGTGGCCGAAGTGGCGGAAGCCCTTCTCGATCCGGCAGCTGTCCATCGCATGCAGGCCGCAGAGCCGGAGCCCCTCGTCTTGGCCCGCCTCGACCAGCGCCTCGAAGACATGGGCCGCCTGATCGGCGGAGACGTAGAGCTCCCAGCCGAGTTCACCGACGTAGCTGACCCGGTGAGCGCGGGCGATGCCGAGACCGATCTCGATCTCGCGGGCGGTGCCGAAGGGAAATCCCGCGTTGGACAAGTCGTCGGGCGAGACGCGCGCCAGCAGATCGCGCGACCGCGGCCCCATCACCGGCAGCACCGCCTCGCCGGCGGAGACGTCGATCACCACCGCGGCGGCGTCGCCGAGGTGGCGCCGGAGCCAGTTCAGGTCGCGCTGGAGCGTCGCCCCCGGCACGACGAGCAGGAAGGCGGTCTCCGTGAGCCGCGTCACGGTGAGGTCGCTCTCGATGCCGCCGCGCGCGTTCAGCATCTGGGTGTAGACGATCCTTCCCGCCGGCACATCCATCTCGTTCGCGCAGAGCCGCTGCAGCAAGCCGAGCGCGTCGCGCCCCTCGACCCGGATCTTGCCGAAGGAGGACATGTCGAGAAGCCCGACACCCTCGCGCAGCGCCATGTGTTCCGCGCGCTGGTTCTCGAACCAGTTCGGCCGACCCCAGGTATAACGGTACTCGGCCGCCTGATCCGGCGCGGCGAACCAGTTGGCGCGCTCCCAGCCGGCGGTTTCGCCGAAGACGGCGCCCCGGGCCTTCAGGTGTTCGTGCAGGGGTGAGCGCCGGACACCCCGCGCGCTCGCCATCTGGCGATAGGGGAAATGGTCGGCGTAGAGCAGGCCGAGCGTTTCGGTCACCCGCTCCCTCAGATAGCGCCGGTTACGCTGGAACGGCTGGGCGCGGCGGATGTCCACTTCCCAGAGATCGAAGGGCGGGGCGCCATCGGTCATCCAGCGGGCAAGCGCCATGCCGGCGCCACCGGAGGATGCGATCCCGATCGAATTGTAGCCGGCGGCGACCCAGTAGCCGCCGAGCTCGGGCGCCTCGCCGAGGTAATAGCGGTCGTCCGGCGTGAAGCTCTCCGGGCCGTTGAAGAAGGTGTGGATCCCGGCTTCCGCGAGCATCGGCATCCGGTGGATCGCCTTCTCGAGGATCGGCTCGAAATGGTCGAAATCCTCGGGCAGCTGGTCGAAGCAGAAGTTCTCGCGGATGCCCTCCATCCCCCAGGGTTTCGCCACAGGCTCGAAGGCGCCGAGGAGAATCTTGCCCGCGTCCTCCTTGTAGTAGGCGCATTCTTCCGGCACGCGCAGGACCGGCAGCCGCCTGAGTTCGGGGATCGCCTCGGTCACGATGTAGAAATGCTCGCAGGCGTGGAGCGGCAGCGTCACCGCGTTCCGCGCCGCGAGTTCGCGCCCCCACATGCCGCCGCAGTTGACGACATGCTCGGCGGCGATGTGACCGGTTTCCTCGCCGTCCTGCCAGTCGACGCCGGTGACGCGGCCGTTCGCGGCGGTCACCGCGGTCACCTTGACCCCCTCGGCGATCCGTGCGCCGCGCATCCGCGCGCCCTTGGCGAGCGCCAGCGCGACATTGGCCGGGTCGGCCTGCCCGTCCCCCGGCAGATGCACGCCGGCGACGACGCCATCGGTATTGAGATGCGGATACATCGCCTTCACCTCCGAAGGCGTCAGCTCGCCGACCTCGACCCCGAAGGCGCGGGCCTGGGCGGCGAGGCGCAGGATCTCCTCGCGGCGCTCCGCGCTCAGCGCGACGGTCATCGACCCGCATTGGCGGAAGCCGGTCGCGAGGCCGGTCTCGGCTTCGAGCCGGGCATAGAGGTCGGCGGAGTATTTGGCGAGGCGCGTGCGGTTCTGGCTTGCCTGCAGCTGTCCGACCAGGCCGGCGGCGTGCCAGGTGGTGCCGGAGGTCAGCTTCCGACGTTCGAGCAGCACGACATCGGTCCAGCCGAGCTCGGCGAGGTGATAGGCGACGGAACAGCCGGAAATGCCGCCGCCGATGATGACGACGCGGGCGGAAGCGGGCAGGTCGACCATGGCGGAATCTCCGGAGCGTTGGGATCTGCTGCGAGTGATGCCTGATGTGTGTGAAATTTTCAATCAATTTTTCACTAACGACCCATATCAGGCGATCAGTTTCAGATCCGAGGTTGATCTCCGCCACTTTCGCGGCATGATTGCCCGGTTCATCGCGAGGGACGATCCGGATGACGCGACAGATCGGTTCGGACATCAGGGCATTGCGCAAGGCTCGCGGAGTCACGCTGGTGGCGCTCGCGGCGGGCGTGGGCCGTTCGGTCGGCTGGCTCAGCGAGGTCGAGCGCGGCATCGCGGAGCCTTCGGTCCGCGATCTCTCCGCGATCGCGGAGAAGCTCGGCGCGAGCCTCGGCCTGTTCTTCCGTTCGGCCTCGAAACGACCCGAGGAACAGGGAGTGATCCTGCGGGCCGACGACCGCGTCCCGATCGGCTCCCGCGCGTCGGGGCTGGTCGAGGAATTGTTGTCGCCATCGCTCGGCGGCTCGTTCGAGATGATCCGCTCGACCTTCGCGCCGGGTTCCGACAGCGGCGGCCTCCGTTCGGGCCGGGGCCGCGAGGACGGCGGCGTCGTCGTCTCGGGCAGGCTCGTGCTCACGATCGACGGCGTGCAATTCGACCTCGGCCCCGGCGACAGCTTCCAGTTCGCCGGCAAGGACTATTCCTGGCGCAACGAGAGCGACCAGCCGGCCGAGGTCCACTGGATCATCGCACCACCGGTCTATTGATAGCGCGGCGAAAGCTCGGCTTGTTGAGTTGCCTTCCGCATCGGGCCTCGCCCGACGAGGGAGTCTCAGGCGTGCCGGCATCAAACCTTCGCCGCGGCGTTCAGCGAGCAGGGCACCAGATCCGGAACATTGAGCGCCAGGCGAGTTCCTGCCAATCGGTTACATGAGCCGACGGTTCGCCGTTCTCGCGCCGGCCTCCGGGGTCACCGCGCGAATGCCCGTGACGATGGCGCGACGCCGCTCTAGCTTCCGTCACAGGCGCGGCATCCGTCATGGGCTCCGCGTGCTTCCAAGAGGAACGACATGGGCGACGAGCTTGTACTTGTGACCGGTGGCACCGGTTTCATCGCGCAGCATTGCATGATCGCGCTGCTGAACGCCGGCTATCGCGTGCGCGCGACGGTGCGTTCGCCGGGGCGCGAGGCTGAGGTGCGCGAGCATCTGAGGGTTGGCGGTGTGGATGCCGGGGATCGCCTGTCCTTCGCAGTGGCCGATCTCGGCGGTGACGAGGGCTGGGCCGAGGCGGCGGCGGGATGCGCCTATGCGATGCACGGCGCCTCTCCGACGCCCTCGGGCGACCAGACCCGCGAGGAAGACTGGATCGAGCCCGCCGTGAACGGGAACCTCAGGGTGCTGCGCGCCGCGCGCGACGCCGGCGCGCGGCGCGTGGTCCTGACCTCGGCCTTCGGCGCGATCGGCGTCGGCCACGAGCCGGAGCACCGTCGTCCGTTCGACGAGACCGACTGGAGCGAACTGACGGACGAGGTCGCGCCCTATCAGAAATCGAAGACGCTCGCGGAGCGCGCCTCATGGGAGTTCATCACCCGCGAAGGCGAGGGGCTGGAGCTGGCGGCGGTCAACCCGACCGCGGTCTACGGGCCGGTTCTGGGCGCCGACTATTCGCACTCCATCCGGCTCATCACCAACATGCTGGAGGGACAGCCGGGTTGCATGAACATCAACTCCTGCTGCGTGGACGTGCGCGATGTCGCGGACCTGCACCTGCGCGCCATGACAGATCCTGCGGCCCGGGGGGAACGCTTCCTCGCCACCGTGGGCGAAGCGATGAAGATGGTCGAGGTGGCCGAACTGCTGCGGGAGCGGCTGGGCGAGGCCGCCGCGAAGGTCTCGACCGAGGTCTGGTCCGACGCGCAGGTGCGCGCCGCCGCCGAGACGAACGCGCAGCTGCGGATGGCGGCGACGCTGCTCGGCTACGACATGAGCGCGACCGGCGAGAAGGCGGTGCGCCTGCTGGGCTGGGCGCCGCGATCCCGCGAGGATGCCATCATCGCCTCCGCCGAGAGCCTGATCCGGCTCGGCCTGATCCGCGGCTGACCGCGGAGGTACCGGCGCCGCCCGCCGGGGCGCCACGTCACAAGGTAAGCGCGTCCGGATCAGGTTCGCCGGGTCGTTGGTCGGCCACCGCGCCGGCCCGGAGCGGCGACGCGGGGCGCGGATCTTTCCAAGCGGCGCCTCAGGCGATCAGGCTGATCGCCCAGAAGATCGCGGCCGACAGCATGGCGGTCAGCGGAACGGTCACGAGCCAGGCCGCCACGATCCCGAGGACATGCGTCCTGCGGACCAGTTTGCGGCGCTTGCGTTCCTCGGGCGTGACCGGCTTGCCCTTGAGCCGCTTCAGCGCGCGTGCCCGGCGCTCCTCCTCCCATTCCCGGAAGAAGCCGACGCCGAAGACGCCGCCGAGCGCGATATGCGTCGAGGACACCGGCAGCCCGAGCGCCGAGGCGGCGATTACCGTCACCGCGGCCGACAGCGCGACGCAATAGGCCCGCATCTGGTTCAGCTTGGTAATCTCCTGCCCGACCAGACGGATCAGCCGCGGACCGAAGAGCAGCAGGCCGAAGGAAATGCCGAAAGCTCCGATGGCCATGACCCAGAGCGGGATCGATACGGTCTCGCTCGCGTCCAGCGACTCGACCGCGTGGACGATCGCCGCGAGGGGGCCGACGGCGTTCGCGACGTCGTTCGCCCCGTGTGCGAAGGACAGGAGCGCGGCCGAGGCGATCAACGGCAGGCTGAAAAGCTGCTTCAGGCTGCGCTTGCGGTTGTCCATCCCTTCGGACTGCGCGCGGACGATCGGACGAAACGCGGCCCAGACGATCAGGCCAACCGCGACGCCGAGGAGCAGCGATTGCGCAAGCGAGACCTCGACGACCTTCCTCAGCCCCTTCATCGCGAGATAGGCGGCGAAGGTGCCCGCCATCACGCCGATCAGCACCGGGACCCAGCGCCGCGCGGCGGTGATCTTGTCCGCGGCGTCCTTGATGTAGTGGTTGATGAAGGCGAGGAAGACGGCGGCGAAGACGCCGCCGAGGACAGGTGATATGACCCAGGACGCCGCGATCCGGCCGAGCGTGTCCCACTGGACCGCCGCGAAACCGGCCGCCGCGATGCCCGCGCCCATCACCCCGCCCACGATCGCGTGGGATGTCGAGACCGGCGCGCCGAGCCATGTGGCGAGATTGAGCCAGACGGAGGATGCGATGAGCGCCGCCATCATCGCCCAGACGAAGACGCCGGAATCGGCCACGGCGGAAGGGGCGACGATGCCGCCGGAAATCGTCGAGACCACGTCGCCGCCCGCGATCAGCGAGCCCGCGGTCTCGAAGATCACCGCGATGATCAGCGCGCCCGACATCGTGAGCGCGTTCGCGCCGACCGCCGGCCCCATGTTGTTGGCGACATCGTTCGCGCCGATGTTGAGCGCCATGTAGGCGCCGAGCGCGGCGGCCACGATGACCGTGGCCGCGCCGGGCCCGGACCCGACGAAGCCCACCGCCGCGAAGGCGCAGATCAGGACGAAGATGATCGCGAGGCCGACCGCCACCTTGGGCCGCGCGACCATCGCCGCCGCGTCCTCGAGGGCGACGATGCGATCGAGATCCTTGTCGAGGGTTTTCCAGCGATTGAGCTTCGCGGGCGGGGGCGCTTCCGGCACGAACTGACCTCGGCATGACGGTTTCGTGAAATTCGTCTGCTCGACTTAGCCTCTCGCCGAGGGAAGGCAAACCTGCAATCGACCTCGCTGCGCCTCGGCGCCGATGCTGAGCGGAAACGTACCCTTGACCAGCAGCGGCGCGACGCCGCCTTCGATCCGGCCGAGGCGGATGAGATCGTTCCGGTAGCGGTAGTCCCCGTGGAAGAAGGCGAGGTTGCCCCAGCCGAGGAAGTAGCAGAGATCGCCCGGCGTCTCGTCCTCGATGGGCACGCGGCCGCTTTCGTCGAGCCGGCGCGGCAGGTGCGCGATCTTCTCGTTGGTGGAGAAGTCCTCGATCGTGAGGTCGAGCGGCAGGAGCGAGACAAGGTCGCGGGCCGTCGGATTGTCGAGCAGCCGACAGGTGAAGACCTGATCCGCGAACTGGCAGCGTATCCGCATGGGGGTGTCTCCGGTTAGTGCGAGTAGCCGGCGTGGCGTCAGGGCGACTGCGAGGGCGCCGAGAAGGAGCGCGCGTCGGCTGTGGGAAGGTCCGGTGGCCGTCATGTCGTCACCCTCTCGGTTGGCCGTGGCGCGGCGGCTGCTGGCCGGCGCGCCTCCCGTGTCAGACAAGCGCCTCGCTGAAGAAACGTTCCAGCCGGTCGAAGGGGATCAGTTCCACCCGGTCGTAGAGGTCGATGTGCCGCGCGCCCGGAACCACGATGAGCTCGCCGTGCCCCTGCGCGTGGCGCGGCGAGGCTGGCGATGGTCCCTGTCAGCGCGGGGCGTGGTTGCGAGGGGGAGGAATATGGTCTTCATGGGACGAGGTTCAGGCGGGCCGCGTGAGGCGCCGCCCGTTGCCTGCGATCGCGACGGCGACCGCCGCGAGCGCCGCGCTGCCCAGGAACGTCGCCTCGACCGAGATGGCGTCGAGCAGCAGCCCGCCGATCACCGCGCCGAGCAGGATCGAGCTCTGGATCGCCGCGACCATCAGGCTGCCACCCGCCTCGGGCGCGTCATCGACGTTGCGCGACATCCAGGCCATCCAGATCACCGACATCGCGGTGTTCATCGCGCCCCAGGCCGCGAGGATGAGCGCGGTCGCGGCGAGCGAGCCTCCGACCAGCACCAGCGCCAGCGTGCCGCCGCCCATGACCAGCGCGGGGAGCGCGAGGAGCGGGGCGACATTGGCGCCGACCATCCGGCCCGAAGCCCAGGTGCCGAGGAAACCGGCGCAGCCGAGCACCAGGAGCAGGGCCGAGAGCACCGTCACATCGGCGCCGGTCACCTGTTCGAGGAAGGGCCGCAGATAGGTGAACATCGTGAAGGCCGACCCCCAGGAGAAGGTCGCGGCGATGAGCCCGCGCCGGAAATGGGGCCGGCGCAGCAGGCCGAGCATCGCGCCGAGATCCTGACGTCCGCGCGCCGGAAGCGACGGCAGGGCCACGATATGCCAGACGAGGTTGGCCGCGACGATCGGGACCAGCGCCCAGAAGACGCCGCGCCAGCCGATGATCTCGCCGAGGTAGCTTCCGAGCGGCGCTGCGAAGGCGGCGGCGATCGCCTGTCCGCCATACATGAGCGCGAGCGCGCGCGGCAGGTCCTCGGCCGGGACGAGCCGCATCATCACCGCCGCCGCCAGCGCCCAGAAACCGCCGACGCAGATCCCGAGCAGCGCGCGGGCACCCATCAGCACGAGGAAATTCGGCGCCGCCGCGACCATGACGAGCGAGAGCAACATCAGCGCGGTCATCGCGACCAGCACCCATTTTCGGTTGAGCCGTCCGGCGAGGGTGGTGACCATCAGGCTGGCCGCCACCGCGAAGAAGCCGCTGACCGAGATCGCCTGACCGGTCTGGCCCTCGCTCGCGCCCAGGCCTTCGGCCATCGGGGTCAGGAGGCTCACCGGCATGAATTCGGAGGCGATCAGCATCGCGACGCAGAGCGACATCGAGAGCACCGCCCCCCAGGCCGCGCCGGGCGTCACCGCCGAGCCATCTCGCAGATCAGGGAAGGTCGCATCGGTCATCGCCATCTCTCCGCCATTCGCATCTTCAGAATCCGCATGGGCGGAACCTAATCGATGGGCGGGTATCGGATTAGCCGCGGCGAATGGCATGGACCAATCGACCCGGTCGATTAATCATGGGTCGGACGCATGTTTCGGAGGCTCCGGTGCCCAGAACCGATTTCAACGATCTGATGTGGTTCCAGATCGTCGCCGAGGCGCGCAGCTTCACCAACGCGGCCGCGAGGATCGGCGTCGCGCAATCGACGCTCAGCCACACGATCAAGCGGCTGGAGACGCGGATGGGCATCCGGCTCCTGACCCGCACCACCCGCAGCGTCGCGCCGACCGAGGCGGGCGAGCGGCTGCTCCGGGTGCTCGGCCCCCGGCTGGCCGAGATCGAGGAGGAGATCGCCGCCCTGACCGCGTTCCGCGAGAAGCCCTCCGGTTCGATCCGGATCACGCTCTCGGATCACGCGCTGGAGACCGTCGTCTGGCCGAAGCTGGAACCCGTCCTGAGCGCCTACCCCGACATCCGGGTGGAGCTCAGCATCGACGCGGGGTTCCGCGACATCGTCGAGGACGGGTTCGACGCCGGCGTGCGTCTTGGCGAGAGCGTCGAGAAGGACATGATCGCGGTCCGGATCGGGCCCGACTGGCGCATGGTCGCGGTGGCCGCGCCCGCCTATGTCGCCGCGCATGGCGCTCCAGAGCATCCCCGCGACCTCGTCGGCCACGACTGCGTCAACATGCGCCACGAGACCCGCGGCGGGCTCTACGCCTGGGAGTTCGAGAAGAACGGCGAGGCGCTCCGCGTCCGGGTCGACGGCCAGCTGACCTTCAACAACTCCTACGCCATGCTCGACGCGGCGCTGAGCGGCCACGGCATCGCCTTCGTCCCCAGTTCCATGGCCGACCCGCGCATCGCCGCGGGCGAACTTGTCCTCATGCTCGACGACTGGTCTCCGTTCTTCGACGGCTATTTCCTCTACTACCCGAGCCGCCGCCAGAACCTCCCAGCCTTCAGGCTCATCCTCGATGCGCTGCGCCATCGGGGGACGTGATGTCGTGCGAAGGGGACCGGTTGTCCGACCGGTCCCCCGTCCCCGGAGCGGAGGCCGATTCACGTCGGGGGTCGCCTCTCAGGTCATGCCGTAGGCTTCGGCCGAAAAGGTCGATGAGTGGTCACCTGACCACACTCGCGGCGCCGCTGCTCGCGCGAAACTTCTGGGGTGACTCGCCGTACCAGCGCCGGAAGGCCTGGGTGAAGACGCTTTGTTCGGCATAGCCGAGCACGTCGGAGATTTCGGACAGTGGCAGGCGCGTGTTTGAAACCATCGCGAGCGCCCGCTCCCGCCGCCATCCGTCGACGAGGTCGCGGAAGGAGGTGCCTTCCTTGCGCAGCTGGCGTTGCAGGCTGCGTGGCGCCATCCGCATGGCATGGGCGACGTTCTCCAGCGTGCATGTCCCGAATTCCATGCGCCGGGCGATCTCGGCCCGGGCGATGTCAACCGTCCCGTTCGCGACCTCGGAATGGGCCTCGGCCAGGTAGCGCCTGATCAGCGCGTGATAGGCCAGGTCGCTTTTCTGGATCGGCCGGCCGAGGAGCTCGGCATCGAAGCTCACCGCGTAGCGCGTCGCGTCGTACCGGATCGGGCAGGCGAAGAACATGTCGATCGCCCGGGCGGACCCGCCCCTGTCGTGAATGAAACTCGCCTCGATCAGGGGCACCGGCGCGCCCGCGACGGTGTCCAGCATCAGCTTCCCCTGTGCCATGATAAGTTCGGCGTTCTCCCGCCCATCCGGCGCATCGGCGCGCCGGTTCAGGATCATCGTGGCCGTGCCGTCCGTTTCCTCCAGCGCCAGGCTGGTCGCGTTGCTGTAGATCGGCAGATTGGCGATGATCGCATGAAGGGCATCCCGGACGGTCCGTTCCATGCGCGTCACCAGCGCGACGGGACCAAGAAAGTCGAGCGCCTGATAGCCCGCCATTCTGATGCCGATGTCGGGAACGTCCCAGTCGATGGCGCAGCGCCGCAGCAGATCCACGAAGCCGCGATAGTCGAGCGTCATCTCGGGATGCCTCAGGGCCGCCGGATCGAGCCCGGAGGCCCGCATCTGATCGGCGAGACGCACGCGACGTTCGGCGGCGATCTCCGCGAGGCCGCCAAGTTTCGTCGCCCGAACGTAGTATCCCTGTCCCTTCACCGCTCCTCCCAGACCGGATGAGCGACGATAGGCACCCCCCGCGAACTTGGCAATTCGTGCTTCCGGGGGAGCGCGGGGCGTCTTCCGAAGATTCGGGGCACCCGATCGGTGGATTTGCCATCTCGCAGTTCGGTCGCGCGACACGACCTCCCAACCGTGCCTGGCGCGTAATCTCAAACTTTGATCGTCTGCTCTCAAGCGCGTGATCGCGGCGGGTGCGACAAAGAGGTCATCGAGACACCAGACATTCGGAGACGACCATGACCACAACGAAGCCCGCCGAGAAGGCCGCTACCTCCGCGAAAGTAGCCGCCGCGTTCGGCGACGCCGGGGAGAGCGTCAGGCAGGTCTCGACCGCCCTGACCGCCAGCGGCAGGGCCTATGTCGAGGGTATCGTCGCTCTCGGCCGTGCGTTTGGCGGCTTCGGCCGTGAAACCGCGACCGAGGTCGGGCGCCATGTGAAGGCCACCGTGAACGCGCGCAATCTGCGTGAGGTCGCGGAGTTGCAGGCGGCCTGGGCGCAGAACCGGGTCGAGACCGCGACCGCCCAGACCAAGGAGTTCGTCGATCTGGCGCGGGACAGGTCCGAGGAGGTGATCGCGCCCCTCGCCTCCCTGCTCAGGCAGGACCGCGCGGCCTGATTGCCAGACCCGGCCCGGCGGCCCCGGGCTGGGTCAACGCCAACATTTGAGGCAGGAAAAAGAATGAAGCGCCCCTGGACCCAGACCTATCACGCCAGCGTCCCGCACGAGATCGATGCCGACGCCTATCCCTCGACCGTGGCCTTGTTCGAGGAGGCTTGCGCCAGATACGCCGACAAGGCCGCCTTCGAGTGCTTCGGCCGGACGATGACCTACGCCGAGGTCGACAGGGCGGCGCACGCCGTCGCCGCGTGGCTTCAGAACCGCGCGGGCATCAAGCGCGGCGACCGTGTGGCGCTGATGTCGCCCAATGTCTTCGCCTTTCCGGTGGCGATGCTGGGTATCCAGCGCGCGGGCGCGGCGCAGGTCAATGTGAACCCGCTCTATACGCCGAGCGAGCTGCGCCATCAGCTGCGCGACTCCGGCGCCGAGACGATCATCGTGTTCAGCGGCTCGACGCAGACCCTCGCCGAGATCGTCGAGGATACGCCGATCCGAACCGTCATCACGGTGGAACTCGGCGACGCGGGCGGCGTCACGATCCCGACCCCGCCGGCGGACCCGCGCCTGAAGGGTGCGATCCGCTTCGCCGATGTGCTGAGCGAGGGGGCGCGGCTCGACCTGGAACCTGTCGCGGTCACCGGCGAAGACACGCTGTTCTTCCAGTATACCGGCGGGACGACCGGCCCGTCCAAGGGCGCGCTCCTGAGCCACCGCAATCTGGTCGCGAACGTCCAGCAGTTCACCGCGCATATGCCGGAGGTGGTCGAGCCGGGCAAGGAAATCGTCGTGATGGCGCTGCCGCTCTATCATGTCTTCGGACTGATGATAATGCATGCCTATGAGAGCGGCGGTGCAAAAACCGGCCACGGTAGCGGCGGGATAGTCCGGCCGCGGGCGGAGTAAAATCCGGCCACCTATTTCCCTTCTGCATTGAACGCAGGAGGGACAGGGGA